>JAIXQM010000029.1 GCA_027485735.1 Sphingomonadales bacterium
ACAAGCAGCTTGCCATCATCCGTCACGGCGAGCGGGTTGATTTCCATCTGGCTGGCATCGGTGCCGACGAAGGCATCATAGAGCTTCAGCGTGACGTTTTCCGCCTGCTTGGCGAGCGGACCGGTCAGGCCCAACGCGGCAGCAACGGCGCGGCCGTGGTGCGGCATGGCGCCGGTGGCCGGATCGATGGTGATGGTGTGGATCTTCTCGGGGTGGTGATGCGCCACGTCCTCGATGTCCATGCCACCTTCGGTGCTGGCCACGATGGCAATGCGGCCGGTGGCACGATCGACCAGCATCGCGAGATAGAGTTCCTTGGCAATATCGACGCCGTCGGTGACATAGAGCCGGTTAACCTGCTTGCCGGCGGCACCGGTCTGGATCGTCACCAGCGTGTTGCCCAACATGTCGGTCGCCGCCGCGCGCACGTCGTCAGCGCTGCGCGCCAGGCGCACACCGCCCTTGGCTTCGGGCGGCAGTTCAACGAACTTGCCCTTGCCGCGGCCACCTGCGTGGATTTGCGCCTTCACGATATAGAGCGGGCCAGGCAGCTTGGCCGACGCGGCCACCGCTTCCTCGACGCTCATCGCGGCATAGCCGACTGGCACCGGAACGCCGAATTTGGCCAGCAATTCCTTGGCCTGATACTCATGGATGTTCATTGGAAATCCCTATCCCTTGGTCAGCCTTGCAGGCGAAATTCACGCCAGCGACGGGTCAATGCCCTTGCAGGCCGTCAGCAGCTCTTTCACCGCATCCACGCTCACCTGGAAATTGGCTTTTGCAGACTGCGACAATTCGATCTCCACCACGCGCTCGACGCCGCCGGCGCCGATGATCACTGGCACGCCGACATAAAGATCGGAAACGCCATACTGGCCGGTCAGGTTCACGGCGCAGGGCAGCAGACGCTTCTGGTCGTAAAGGTACGCCTCGGCCATTTCGATGCCGCTGGTGGCCGGTGCATAATAGGCGCTGCCGGTCTTCAGCAGGGCGACGATCTCGCCGCCGCCGGAACGGGTGCGTTGGATGATGGCATCGATGCGCTCCTGGGTGCTCCAGCCCATCTTGATGAGATCGGGCACCGGGATGCCAGCGACGGTGGAATATTCGATCACCGGCACCATCGTGTCGCCATGGCCGCCCAGCACGAAGGCATTGACGTCGCGCACGCTCACCTTGAATTCATCGGCCAGGAAATGGCGGAAGCGAGCGGAATCAAGCACGCCTGCCATACCGCACACCATGTGGTGCGGCAGGCCCGAGAACTCGCGCAGCGCCCACACCATGGCATCCAGCGGGTTGGTGATGCAGATCACGAAGGCGCCGGGTGCATGGGCCTTGATGCCCTCACCCACCGCCTTCATCACCTTCAGGTTGATGCCCAGCAGATCGTCGCGGCTCATACCCGGCTTGCGGGCGACACCAGCGGTGACGATGATCACATCGGCGCCAGCGATATCGGCATAATCGTTCGAACCCTTGAGGTTCACATCAAAGCCGTCGACCGGCGCGCACTGGGCCAGATCGAGCGCCTTGCCCTGCGGCACGCCTTCCACCACGTCGAACAGCACGATATCGCCCAGCGCGCGCTGCGCCGCGAGGTGAGCCAGCGTGCCGCCGATGTTGCCGGCGCCGATCAGGGCGATTTTCTTGCGAGCCATGGGGGTTCTCCGTGTCGATGAGAATCTGAACGATTCTGGCAAAATGTCGCAGGCTGGATAGAGCGGGGCGGCGGACTGTGCAACCGCAGCAAAGCCCTATCCGGTGAAAACTGGGAGGCAGTTACGCTGTCCTACACGGCCCAATCCTGTCATCTTCCGCCTGGCGCATGTGCGGGTTCGGCGCCCGTCGCCTGCCCAGACGTCCGTTCAAACACGCGAAATGCGGAAAAACTGTCAAAACTGAAGGCCGGTTTCCGGCAGGTGCTTGCTCTTTCACAATCGAACAGCCGCCCATGCCGCAAATTTCAGCCGCCGTGGCCGAGTGCCAGATAGGCAGCGGACTGCATCTCCATCAACCGGCTGGCGGTGCGTTCGAACTCGAAGCTGGAATCGCCGGCGGGATAGAGTTGATCGGGCTGGGCATCGGCCGCAGCGACCAGCTTGACCTTCTGTTCGTAGAGCGCGTCGATGAGGTGGATGAAGCGGATCGCCTCATTGCGGTTTTCCGGGCCGAGCCTGGGAATGCCGACGATCACCACCGTGTGGTAGTGCCGCGCGATGGCCAGATAATCGGCGGCGCCTAACGGCTGCCGGCAGAGCCGGGCAAAGCTGAACACGGCGACGCCCTTGAGTGATTTGGGGACATGCAGGAAACGCCCGCCGGGCAGCGACAGTTCGGCCGTGGGCACATGCTCGCGGTCTTCGGGCGGATAATCGGTCATCTGGAAGAAGGCGGCGGAGAGCGCGGCGGTGGCTTCGGGGCCATTGGGGACATGCCAGGTCTGGGTGCCGCCAAGCCGGGCCAGGCGATAATCAGTCGGCCCGTCCAACGTTACCACGTCCAGCCTGGCTTCGATCAGGGCGATGAAAGGCAGGAACAGATGACGGTTGAGTCCATCCTTATAGAGATCGCGCGGGGGGCGGTTGCTGGTGGTCACCACCGTCACGCCCCGCTCCAGCAAGGCGGTAAACAATCGGGACAGGATGGCGGCGTCGGCGATATCCTTCACCTGCATCTCGTCGAAACACAGCAGGCGGGCGGATGTGGCGATCTGATCGGCGACGCTGATCAGCGGATCAGCATCACCGGCTTGGCGGCGGGCGTGGATGGCACCGTGCACCTCGGCCATGAATTCATGGAAATGGGAGCGGCGTTTGGGAGATACAGCCGAAGCTGAGAAGAACAGGTCCATCGCCATGGACTTGCCACGCCCCACGCCGCCCCAGATGTAGAGGCCCTTCGGGGCAGCGGGCGGCGCCTTGCCGAACAGACGGCCAATCAGGCCGGGTATTTCGACAGGACGATTCAGCGCCGTTTCCAGCGCCGCCAGCCGGGCCACAACCGCCGCCTGCGCGGCATCAGGCTTCAGTTCGCCCGCCGCCAGCAGTTCGGCATAGCGGCCAGCAACATCAGTCAACCTGCGTCTCTCCCGGGCGCGTCGCATGGCCCTCAGCCGTCGGCCGTGCCGGGCGCGGGATCT
>JAIXQM010000058.1 GCA_027485735.1 Sphingomonadales bacterium
ATGAGCCCGGAACGTTCGATGGAAATCCAGCGCCTGCTGGGCAGCGATATCGTCATGGCGTTCGATGAACTGGTCGCCCTGCCCGCCCCGCGCGAAGTGGTGAAGGACGCCATGGACCGGAGCATGCGCTGGGCGGCGCGCAGCAGGGCGGCGTTCGATGCCGGCGGCGAGCATGCGGCGGGCGCGGCGCTGTTCGGTATCCAGCAAGGCGGGCTCGATGAACGGCTGCGCGCCGAGAGCGCCACGGCGCTGCGGGCCATCGGTTTCGATGGCTATGCCATTGGCGGGCTGGCGGTGGGCGAAGGCCAGCCGGCGATGTTCGGCGTGCTCGATTACGCCACCGGCCAGTTGCCCGAAGATGCGCCGCGTTACCTGATGGGCGTGGGCAAGCCCGATGATATCGTTGGCGCCGTGGTGCGCGGGGTGGACATGTTCGATTGCGTGCTGCCCACGCGATCAGGCCGCAACGGCCAGGCCTTCACCCATGATGGCCCGCTCAACCTCAGGAATGCCGTGCATGGCGAGGATCTGTCACCCCTTGATGCCGATTGCCTCTGCCCGGTCTGCCACGGGCCGGAGGCGGCGAGCCGCGCCTATCTCCACCATCTGATCAAGGCTGGCGAGATGCTGGGGGCGATGCTGCTGACCCAGCATAATATCGGTTTCTACCAGCAGTTGATGGCAGGCTTGCGCGCCGCGATTGCAGAGGAGCGGCTGGGTAACTTCGCCGCCGCCTTCCTCGCCCGCTATCACGCCAAACGCCGCTGATACGGCTCGCCCCGGCTTGCAAGAAGCCGGGGCGAGCCGATGTGGATTGGGACGCGCCTGCGAAAGGATGTGCACTGCCCCCCTGCAGCGCCCACATCGAAGCCGGTGAGGCCGGGCTGATACGCCGCCCGGCCCCAGTGACGATCAGAACTGCACGGTCACGCCGCCGCGGACGCCATGGTCCTTGAGGGCCTTGCCGAGCTGGCCGCGATAGCCAAAGTCGATCTGCACATTCGTGCCGATCTGGCCGGAAGCAACCAGACCCAACGCGGCCACGTCGCGTTCGAACGGCACGCCGGCGATGCGCATGACAGGGCCGGCGGGCAGATTGAAGTCGATCGGCGTCTTGAAGCTGCCACCGCTGATACGGCGGTAGCCGGCTTCGGCGGTCACCCCGAAATTGCCGTTACCCAAAGGCAGGCCATATTTCAGGCGGGCACCCACGGTGGAGACGAAGAAGTCCTCGCTGATCCGACCCGTCGACGTCAGCCGGGCAGCGCCGCCCACTTCGCGGATGCCATCGGTGGACACATCAACATAGGCACCCTGCAGGAACGGCTCGAACGCCGCCTTGCCGAAGGCCCATTGATAAGCCACTTCCCCGAACAACTGGGTGACATTGCCCTGATAGGTCGCCGTCAGCGTGTCGGTGAAGCCCGGGATGCTGACATTGCGGCGCGTGTCCATGTTGCGCCACATGTGCACCAGGCTGGCGCTGACAATGAAATTGCCCTTCTTCAGCCCGCCATAGGCACCGACATGGATATCATCAGTGGTGGCGCGGCTGCCGCGGGCAGCGACATCGATGGTGGCACTGCCATAACCGGCGAGCGCACCCACGGCCCATTCCTCGCCACGCAGCACATCGTAACCCATGAAGAAGCCACCGATATCACGCTGGATCTTCGCGGCATTGCCGTCGCCGTTGGTGCGGCCCCAGCTGCCATAGGCGCTCATCCACAGGCCACGCCGGCTGTCATCCGGCGATTGCAGATGCGCGCTCACGGCTTCGCGAACAAAGCGCGTGTCCTGCACGGTCTGGCCTCGCGCAGAGCTGTGGATTTCGCCAGAGATCTGGTCGAACGCTGCCTGCGCCTGGGCATCCGTGTCGAGATAGGCAATGGCGGTGAAGAGCGCACCGTTGCCGCTGCTGTCTGCCCCGGCGGCCGCTGCCCGCTGGTTGCGGGTACCGGCTGCGCTGGCAAAGCTGCTCGTCTGCCGTACGCCCAGGTAGATGTTGTTGGCATCGGTTTCCTGAACGACGTTGATGAAGCGCGACACACGGGTATCACCAGTGAGCGTGGCAAAGCTGCCCGTACGCCCGCCGCTGGTGGTGACCACGGTGTAGCGGGTGCCCAGCACATAGCGCGGCGCATCGGTCTTGGTGACGCGCAGCGTGGTGCCGGCGGCAACGTTGACCGTGCCCGTGATGGCGATCCGATCCGATGTGCCGGTGCTGGTGACATCAACGGCGTAGGTGGAGCCGGTGAGGAAGCTGCCATTGCCGGTGCTGGTGAGGGTACCGATCACCGGGCCGGGGGCCACGGTGGTGCCGGTGGCCGCCACAAAGCCGCCGATGGTGCCGGTGCCCGACAACAGGCCGGCATTCAGCAGGATCGGCGCTGCCGCGAGACCGCCCGATACATTCAGGCTGCCGCCGTTGATGACGAAGCTGCCCGAAAAACTGTTGGTGGTGGTCACGTTCAGTGAACCTGCACCGATCTTGGTCGTGGTGCCGGTGCCGGCGAGCAGATTGGCCAAGGTACCATTGACCGGCGCATCCAGGATCAGATTGGCGTTGTTGGTAATGGCGCCGGTGCCGAACATGCCGATCCCGCCGCGCAGCGTGCCTTCCGTGATCACCACGCCACCGGAGAAATCATTGGTGGCATTGGTCAGGTTCAGCGTGCCCGAACCCAGCTTCTGCAGCGCCGACGGGCCGCTGAGCCTGGCCGAAATGGTGGCGAGATTGTCGGCACCGTTGACCGTGAAGTTGGCCGTACTACCCGATAGGGTGACCGGATCGCCAGCGATTTCATAACCGTTCACGTTGAAGGTCATCCCGGTGACGGTGACCGGGCCATCCGCATTGGAAACGGTGACAACACCGCCGGTCCCGCCAAAGATGACGGTGGACGGCTGCGGATTGTTAACACCGTTCTCCACGCCGTTCTCGTCGGTGAAGTTGGTGCTGGCCGTGGTCCACGTGCCGGTGCCGCCTTCGACGACACTGTTGTTGGCCGGCCCGGTGCCATCCCAATAAACGCGCGTGCCGGTCGGCGGCGGCGGAGGTGGCGGCGGCGGCGAAGCGCCGGGCGAGAAGGCGGCACCGCCATAGGTAAAGTAACTGTCGAAACTGTCGAAGCCCGACAACAGCAGCTGGAACGGGCTGACAGCCTCGATGGCGAATGCGCCCAGTTTCAACGACACATCGATGTTGCCAAAGCTGAATGCCGTGCTGCCCAGCGTCTGAAAACTGGCCGTATCAGGTGCGGTGCCATCAAGACGCAGCGTGCCCAGATCGGTGGTGCGAATCACGATCGACACGAAATCGGTGGGGAAATCCTGCGACCCCGACGGCGAGGCGAACACGTAGGATTTCAGCCACTGATCGGAACCGGGCACGATCACCATGGCCGGATCGGTGTTGGCGCCGGCCTGGCCCTGGCCGACGAGATATTGCGCCACCATGATTGGCTTGCTGCCGACCAGTTCAAGGCCACCAGCAACACGCCCTTCAAAGAATTGGCCCGCATTCAGCGTGGCGATAACGGTGCCGTTGGCGCGCAGTTCCGTGCCGTCCTGGGTGGCAACAGCGCGATAGACGTTGCCAAGCGTGCCCGTGCGCGGCGTTTGCGCCAGCAGATAGGATGAACTGAGCTTGTCGACGCTGGGCACCTGCTCAACAATATGGTCGCAGGCCGAAACCCCGGTTGGCACGTTGGTGCAGGCGTTGCCGGAGAATACCGCAATCGGCTTGTCGGAGAGCACACGGCTGCCGGTGAGTTCACGGCCAGCGGTGAACATATAGGTTTGCCCCGCATTCAGCGTGACCTGAAACTCCGCGCTGCCAACCGGACGGAAGGTCACGACCGTGTTGTCGGCGGCAGCCTGAACAGAAATCTGGTCGTTGCGGATGTTCTGGTAGCCCACGGCGAAATGGTCGGTGCCCAGCCGATCGCCGTCGATCAGATAGGTCATGTCGGTCGAAGCCGTGCGGCGGTTGAGATAATAACCGCTGATTGCTGAATCAGAGGTAATCTTGAAGCCCTTGTTCTCCACGGTGGCATTGGCCAACTCGTTCGATAGCGGCAAATCAATCACCGCAAAGCCGGATGCGCCCAGGGTGAAGTTGTTTGAAAAGCCGACGCCATTGGTGATGGATCCAGTAGAGCCAGCTTGGCCGAACACGAAGACCGACCGCGAACCGCCGGTATCGATGTTCGGATTCATTTGGAAAAACAGGGTGTTGGCGGAAGCCGGCAGCGCCAGGCCCATCGCCAGCGCGGCCATCGCGGCCGAGGCGAGAAAATTCTTGGTCATATGTTCCCCCAATTGGAACGTTCATGTGGTTCGTTGACCACGGACGTGCGACCTTGTGACCGGGTTTATACACCCAAATCGGGAACATTATTGTAAATTTCTGACGAATTTTCGTTAAGGACGATTGCTTATGCCCAGCCGGCCGGTGGCATAGGGAGCCGGATCAACCGGCGCAGTGCCGCCCAGCAGCAACGCCGCACACAGGCGACCGGCGGCCGGTGCCGTCTGGATGCCGAACCCACCCTGCCCAGCACACCAGAACAGTCCATCCACGGCGCCATCAAACCCATACACCGGCAACCGATCGGGCGCGAAGGTGCGCAAGCCCGCCCAACTTGATTCGAGCCGCTTCACGGCCACTGTGCTGGCCTGTTCGAACCGGTCGATCACCACGGCCAGATCCATCTCGTCGGGGCGGACATCGTGCGGCACATCGGGAATCTCGTCGTGCGGCGACAGCCACAGCCGCTCGCCATCCGG
>JAIXQM010000197.1 GCA_027485735.1 Sphingomonadales bacterium
AACGACGTGATCGCGCTTTGCCATTGCCATGACGCGGCGATTCGCGCCACAGGCAGCGGCATGATCGAAATCGAAGGCAGTGGTGAGAGTTTCACCGTCTCGGCGGAAACCATCGCCGAAGGGCTGAAACTAAACCCCGAACAGGTGCAGCCGATGCTGGCCGGGCGCCTGATCACCTCGTGGGTGGAATCCGGCGTGGACGAGGATTTCGGCACGTTTCGGTTGACCTTCGCCACCGATAAGCGCCGCCTGCGCCTGATTGTCGATGCGCTGGGCAGCGTGATCTCCAAATCGACCCTCGATTTCGGCGGCCATGATCTGCCGCTGGGCGCGCGCAAGCCTGGCGCAGTGTGAAAATCGGCGCAGGTAAACATTACAGAGTTGCAATGTTGGTGGGTTGACGGCATAACTTACGCATCGGGCCGGCCTCTAATTCCACCGGCCCGCTGGCTGGCAGCCCTGCCAGCGCCCGCAACTACGGTGGCCTTCCCCCTGTTGGACCATCGGCGGAACTCTCACGGCCGGTGCTCCCTCGGGCACTGGCCGCTTTTTTACAGCCCTTCCGCCAGCAGCAGCCCGCGCAGGATCGTGCGTGTTTCCGCATCGATCATGCCGTCGAACTGCGCCGGGCGGTGGTGGCGCTGGAAGGCGATGACGGCCTCAAGCGGCGCAAACACATCATAGCCATAACGGCCCAGCGCGGCCATGAATCCCATGTCGGCCCAGTTCGGGTCCATGCAGGGCTTTGGCGCGGCAGCAAGGCCGGCGCGGGCGAGGCGGGGCCAGTCGAACAGCTCGCCAGGGTCTTCCTTGCGGGTGGGGGCGATGTCGCTGTGGCCCACCACGTTGGCGGGCAGGATGGCGTGGCGGGCGCAGATTTCGGCGACCAGTGCGTGCACCGCGTCCATCTGCGGGGTGGGGAAGGGGACATAGCCGAACTCGTGGCCGGGATTGACGATCTCGATGCCGATGCTGGCGCTGTTCACGTCCGTCACGCCGCGCCACCAACTGCGGCCGGCGTGCCAGGCGCGCTTGGACTCATCCACCATTTGCAGCACCGTACCGTCTTCGGCGACGACATAATGGGCGGAAACGCCGGACTGCGGGTTGGCCAGCCAATCGATGGCTTCGGCGCCGCTCTGCATGCCGGTGTAGTGCAGTACCACCATGCCGATGGGCAGTTGTCGGTCGTTGAAATTTGGGCTGGCGCGCTGAATCATGTTGGCTCCACCGGCATGTCGCTGTCGCGGCGTTGCGCGGTGCGGATGGTGATGATGGCGACGCCGACCAGCGTCAAGAGCCCGCCCACCATCATCTGGCCGGTGATCGGCGTGTCATACACCGCCACCGCGATCGCGACCGAAATCAGCGGCGTCGGCAGGGTGAGCGGCGAGACGACAGCGACCGGGTAACGCTGGAACAGCCAGGTCATCCCGCCGTGGCCAACAATGCTGGACATGATGCCCGAATAGGCGATCCAGCCCCAGGTGCTGAGCGGCAGATCGGGGATGGCAGCCAGTTTGGTGGGCTCGAACGCATAGGCTAGCGTTGCCATGATCGGAATGGCGACAATGCCGAGCCAGCCGTGGATCACCAGCACCGACACGCCCTGCAGCTTTCGGAACAAGAGGTTACCCGCCGCCCAGCTCAAGGCTGCGCCCACCGTGAGCAGGATGCCGATGCGTTCGTTGGCGATCGCCGGATCAAAGCCCATCACCACCACGCCCATGAAGCAGATGGCGATAGCGGTGATGCGCGGCCAACGGATTTCCTCCTTCATGAAGATGACGGCGAGGATCAGGCTGAATGGCACGCCGAGTTGGCCAACGATGGACAGCGCCGAAATATTGTCGGCCAGCGCGAAGCTCACCGCGCCCAGCGACATGAACAACGCTCCGGACACAAAACCGGCCAGCAGGATCAGCCCCATCCGCCCCGGCAGCCAGCGCAGGAACGGCAGGCAGACGGCCGTGGCGACGACATAGCGCAGCAGAACGGCCGTGAACGGCCCGGCGCTCATCACGCCTTCCTTCACGGCAACGATGTTGCAGCCCCACACCACGTCGATGGCGAGGATCATGGCAAGATGCAGGGGTTTCATCGCCGTCTTCCGGTAAGCCGGTCATAGGCGGCGTTGATATCGGCCATGCGCAGTTCGGAGACGCGGATGAATTCCGACGGCACGCCTTCGGCCAGCGCGCGATCGGGGTGATAGCGTTTCACCAGCGCGTGATAGGCGCCGCGCAACGCAGCGGCATCGGCGCCCGGCTCCACCCCCAGCACCGCCCACGGATCATCGGCCGCCGGCGCGAGGTGGCGGCGGCGGATACGGGCTTGGGCTGCTTCATCAAATCCCAGGATGGTGGCGACTTCGCCCAGAAAGGCCAGTTCGGCCTCGTGAAAGCCATCCACCGCCGCGATCATCCACAGCGCATCGAGCAGATCTTCCAGCGTGGCCGAACCCTGGCCAAGCAGATCGGCAGCCTGAATGGCATAGGCCTGAAAGCCCGCCATCGATCCCTTGGCCAGATCATAGAAGCGCCGCGCATTGTTGGCTTCGGCCGGATCGACATGGAACAGGCGCTGGAAGGTGGCGAATTCGGCGGCGCTGGCATTGCCATCGGCGCTGGCCATCTTGGCGGCGAGCGCGATGGCGGCGATGGAGAAGGCGACGCGGCGGCGTTCCGGGTTGGTAGCGCGGGCCCGCATGGCATCCACGGCACCGCCCGCCGCCGCGCCGGCCAGCGCCCCCAAGGGGCCGCCGATCATCAGGCCCAGTGCCGTGCCGGCCAACGTTGCCCAGATGCTCATGCTTCAGCGACTTAGGGGATTGACGGGAACGGGGGAAGGGGTGTGTTGTCCCGCTCCGTCAGTGGCTGTTGGCGACGGGCTCCACGCCGGACAGGGCAAGCTGGTCATTCAGCTCGGCCAGCAACCGGGCCAAGGCGATGGCATCCTTGGCTTCAACCCGCGCGGTAAGCACATCCTGGGTGTTCGACGCGCGCAGCAGCCACCAGCCATCGGCGCGCATCACGCGGGCGCCGTCGATCTCGTTTACGCGGGCACCCTCATCCTTCAGCCGGGCCAGCACCTCGGCAACGACGGCAAACTTGCGGGTTTCGGGGCAGGGGAAGCGGTATTCGGGCGTGTTGATCATCGCCGGCATCGCGTCTTTGAGCGCGGTGAGCGAGCCGCCCAGCGCGGTCACCGCCTCGATCAGCCGCACGGCGGCCAATATGCCATCGTCCACGCCATGCCAGCGGTGGGCGAAGAAGATATGGCCGCTCATTTCGCCGGCCAGCGGCGCGCCCCGTTCCAGCAGGCGGGCCTTCATCAGGCTGTGGCCGCTCTTCCACATGTCGGGTACGCCGCCCAGCGCGGCGATGCGATCGAACAGCGCCTGGCTGGCCTTGATGTCGCCGATGATGGTGCTGCCGGGCAATTCTTGCAGCACCGGCTCGGCGAGGATGCCCAGCAGTTCATCGCCCCACACCACGCGGCCCTGGCCATCGACCGCGCCGATCCGGTCTGCATCGCCATCAAAGGCCACGCCGAAATCGCAGCCCTGTTCGATCACCACGCGTTTGAGATCGGCCAGATTGGCCTCTACCGTGGGATCGGGGTGATGATTGGGAAAACGGCCATCAACATCGGCGAACAGCAGATGATGGGTGCCGGGCAGCAGACGGGTCAGGCGCTCCACCACCGGGCCGGCGGCGCCGTTGCCGCAATCCCAGGCGATGGTGAAGGTGCTCCCGCGAAAACCGGCCAGCATCGCTTCGACATAGCGATCCATGATATCGTCGGTGCCGGCTGAACCGCTACCCGTCTCCCAGTCACCCGCTGCTGCCACGGTGCCAAGCGCCTGAATGTCGGCACCATGGAAGGGCCCGCTGTTCAGCATCATCTTGATGCCGTTCCAATCGGGCGGATTATGGCTGCCGGTGACCATCAGGCCAGCATCGGCGCGCAGTTCGAAAACGCTGAAATACAGCATCGGCGAGGGGCCAAGGCCGATATCGATCACGTCGCAGCCGGCCGCCAGTAGCCCGCCCGCAACGGCGTTGGCCAGGCCGCGGCTGCTCACGCGGCCATCGCGGCCCAGGCAGACGGTACGGCCGCCGGCGCGGCGCAGCATGGTGCCGAAACTGCGGCCAACGGCGGTGGCGTCGGCTTCGGTCAGGGTGTCGCCCACGATGCCGCGAATATCGTAGGCGCGCAGCAGGCTGGGATGGAAGTTGTGGCCAGCCATCAGGCGCTCAGTCGCCCAAGTCCCGGCGCTTTTCGGCCGCCATGATCAGCAGGTCGCGTGCGGCGGTGAGGGCCTGGGCGGCTTCGGACGTGCCGCCGGCATCGGGGTGGGCGCTGGTCATCGCCTGGCGCCACGCCTGCCAGATGGTTTCGGACGGAGCATCGGGGGCAACGCCGAGCAGCCGCGCTGCCTGCGCCAACTCGCCGTTGGCCTGTCCGCCCTGCTGATTCCACATCCACCACGCCCAGCCGCCCGCCGCCACCAGCGCGGCCGGCACAAAGCGACCGCTGGAGAGGAAGCGAACGGCAAGCAGGCCCGCTACACCAAGACCGCCATACAGCATCAGATTGGGCAGCAGCCGGCCCTTCTGGTGCAGCCACCAGGCAAGGCCGAGCACGACGATGAGCGCGAGGCCCATCAGGCCGCCATCTCGATCCCGCCGGGCAGGTTCAGCCCGGCGATCAGGGCACGCAGTTCGTTGCGGGCAGCGACATGGGACAGGGAGAAATCGGTGAGCGCGGCGCGATCCAGCAGGGTGAGCCCGCGCGGGAAGAATTCGCGGAAGATCACGCGTTCCGAAAGGCCGGGCAGCACGCGGAAACCGATGCGTTTCGACAGGGTTTCCAGCGCCGCGCCCACTCGCTGCTTGTTGCGAGCATCAAGCGTGGAGAGGCGATTCCTGAGCACCACCCAATCCATCGGGCGGCTTTCTTCACGGGCACGGCGGGTGCGGGCTTCCCAGACCATTTCGGCATAGAAGCTGGGCTTCTTCACTTCGAACGTGTCGCCATCCACTTCGCCGATCAGATCGAAATCGACGAAACTGTC
>JAIXQM010000066.1 GCA_027485735.1 Sphingomonadales bacterium
ATCTGAACGGCCTGATTACGGGCGAAACCATCACGGTGACCACAACAGCGGCAACGCTGGTCTCCGCCAATGTCACCAGTGGCGCGAGGACGACGCTGACGCTTGCATCATCGGATTATGCGGCGGGATCCGGCACGTTGCTGGCAAACTATGTGCTGCCGACCAGCGCCAGTGCACCACTCACCACGATCACGCCGAGGCCGCTGACCGTCGCGCTGATAGGCAGCGTCCAGCGCGCCTATGATGGCACCACCACAGTTGCGCTTTCGGCCAGCAACTTCCGCATCGACGGCGTGCTGAGCGGCGAGAGCATGAGCATCACCCAACCCCAGCCCAAGTTCGTCAGCCCGAATGTCGGCACAGGCCTTACCGTCACGACAGAGCTGGGCAGCAGCAACTTTGCGCCTGTTTCGGGCACATCGCTGGCAAACTACAGCCTGCCGACCAGCGCCAGTGGCGCCATTGGCACCATCACGCCGCTCACCCTGCTCTATACCGCCGAGGCCAGGACGCGTACGGCGGGCGCGGCAAACCCGGAGTTTAAGGGCAGCGTAAACGGCTTCATAGCCGCCGAAACGCTGGCCAGCGCCACGACAGGCACGCTGGCGTTCGGAACAACCGCCAATGAGACCAGCCCCAGCGGGTTCTATCCGATTACCGGCAGCGGGCTGATCGCCACCAACTATGTCTTTGCCCAGGCGCCCGGCAACGGCGCGGCGCTCACTGTTACGTCGAGCATTACCACGATCACCACCAGCATCAGGCCGGTGACCAGCAGCGTCGCGACTGTGGTCGTGGCCCCCGTGAAGGCGCCTGCGCCGGTTGCGGCCCCGGCACCGGTCGCGGCACCGGCACCGGTTGCGGCACCTGCACCTGCACCTGCACCTGCACCTGCGCCGGCACCAGCGCCTGCGACGGCACCAGCCCCCGGGCCGGCTGGCGATGCAGCCCCGCCTGCCGACAACGCGGCACCTGCTCCGGCAGCAGGCCCACCCGCAGCGGACGCTGGACCGGCGCCAGGCCCGGCGCCTGGGCCAGCCCCCGGACCTGCGCCTGGGCCAGCCCCGGGACCAGCGCCCGGACCAGCGCCTGGTCCAGCACCCGGACCGGCGCCTGGGCCAGCCCCCGCGCCGGCAGTTACTGTCGTCAGCGTGGCTGCAGCTCCAGTCGATGTGCTGCCGCCGTCTCCTGTGCCGCCGACGCCTCCTCCCACGCCTGTCGACGCCGACGATGGCGGTGATCCGGTTCTGCAGTCTGTTTCGGATAAACCGCAGCTTGCACCGCAAGTCCGGAGGGTGGGCGCAACGATCAATCAGCTGAGCCCACAGATTTCCGTTTCTGTAAGCCCGCCCATTCTCCCGAGCGGAACACCAGGCGTCGATACACGATACTCGATCGTTAGCAGTCCCATAGGGTGACCGCCGGCTGCCGCGGTGATGGCAGATCGCGGTAAGCGCATCACATCCACGTCGGGCGGAGATCGCCTGCTTGATGTGCTGCGCCACCTCGCTGCGACGCGTTAAAGGTGCCCCGAATACTCCTCCGCGGGCTGCTTCATGCGCCGCAGTTCACCAACGCCCATCCCGCCGTAGACCTGCTTTCAACGGTAGAGTGTCTGTTCGGATACGCCCATGCGAGCGCTGGCAGCGCGTGGCGCGGTGAAATCAGTGGGGGAGTCAACTTCGATTGACTAAACAAAAAATCCTTTTATAAACAATATATTAGTAAACGTTGAGTAAATTAAACGTGAATAAAATTGCACTCGCAGCGGCGATCGCCTGCGCATCATTTATCAGCAGCACCGCAAACGCCCAGCAGGCGTGCATGACAGTTGGCGGATCTTTCAAGAACTCGTGCAAAGACATTCAAGTTACCGGGCCTGGGTGCGCAAGCCGCAGCTCAACCACCTGGATTTATGGCCACGAAGTCAAGGCAGCATGCAAAGATAACTCAGGACAATATGTGCAGCGCGCGCCCTATCCAATTTCGACAAACAATGGCAGCGGCGGTGGGGCTCCCAAGATCCAGACGCAAACTTGCCGTGAGCTCGGAAATTCCAACGGATTTTTGACCTGCACCAAGAGGTAATGGACCCTGCGTTCGTTGGAGGCGGCCTTTCCGCCTTCCAACTTGCCATTGAGCCGCCCTGGAAGACAACCCCGGGGCGGCTTTTTCATTTCCACAGCCAAGCCTCCACCACCGGGGCGCGAACATCGCGGCGGCAGCTACTGTCAAAGCAACCGTACCGACTGGCGGTCCTAAAACACGTTGCTGAAGCGCGCGTCTGTTCTGACAAAGCCTCACGCCAGATTTCAGCGAAGCACGCCGCTCGGCGACACTTGCGGAACGGCAGGGAGGCCGCTAACCCCATTTAAATGATTGAAAAGTTTAAAAATCGCCGGACAATCATTGTCGCGCTTATTGCAGGCTTGGCCATATTGGTTGCGTTGGCGGCCGACATTCTCTGGCCAACGCCTGCCCCGGTTAACCCTGTTGGCGGCACACGAACCGCGGTGAACGCAACCAAGTCTGCCGATGAAGCTGTCGCGGCGGCGGGTATTTCACCTGCGGAGCGCAAAGCGACAGAATCGCTGGTGAAGGCCTATATCCTTGAAAATCCAGAGATCATCAACGATGCTGTCGCCATATTCAATCAGCGCCAAGTTACGAAGCAGCTATCTGCGGTCAGAAATGAACTCACCAAAGCTTTCCCAGGCGCAGAAGCAGGTAATCCCAAGGGTGATGTGACGATCGCCGAGTTTTATGACTATAATTGCGGTTACTGCCGGGCGAGCCTGCCAGCTATGAAACGCTTGCTGAAGAGTGACGGCAACATTCATCTTGTCTATCGAGAATTGCCTATTCTGAGCCCAACAAGCCGCTCGGCTGCTTTGTGGGCGCTCGCCGCGGCACGGCAGGGTAAGCATGAACTATTCCACGACGCGCTGTTTGCCCGTGGGCGAGCGGATGAGGCCAACATAGCCGCCGCAGCGCAGACGGCGGGGCTGGATATTGCCGCAGCCCGCAGCTTCGCCGTGTCGCTACAGGCCAAGCAAGAGATCGAACGCAACCTTGCCGTGATGCAGCAGATCGGTTTCAACGGCACGCCAACGTTTATCATTGGCGATCAGATCATCGAGGGGGCGCTCGAATACGAAGCCTTGCAGAGCGCAGTCGCAAAGGCACGCGAAAAGAGCTGATTAGAGCGGTTTTCGACCAGTCCTGAACGAGAGTCACAGCCCGGGCGGCCCGGCAGGACAGCCCGCCGTCGATCGCTGCAATCACTCGTTCCCGCAGATCCACTGATAAGGCCCGACCCACCCCTGCCGGCCTCCTTCACCAGCAAGGATTCTGAATCGGATATCAGACAGACAAAAGAAACGAGGGGCGACGCTTTGCCGGCGCCGCCCCTCCTGACGAGCCCCCAATGGTTGGGGATGGCCCTCCCGCCTTACTGCAGCAGCTGGGTGACCTGCTGGGCCGACTGGTTGGCCCGGGCCAGCATCGCCTGCGCGGCCTGGCTGAGCACCTGGTTCTTGGCCAGGTTGGTCGATTCCGTCGCGAAGTCGGTATCCTGGATCCGGCTGCGCGAGGCTTGCAGGTTGGTGCTGTTCGACGACAGGTTGTTCACCGCCGCTTCCAGCCGGTTCTGCACGGCACCGATGTTGGCGCGATCGAGGTTGACGCTGTTCAGCGCTGTATCGATGGCGTCCAGCGCAGCGGTGGCACCATCGGCCGTCGACACGTCGATATCCGAGATGCGCAGGCCACCCGCCGAGGCGCCATAGCTGTTTTCCTCGAAGCCCAGCGCCGTGAAGTTGGACGCCGCGGCAAAGGCCTGGCTACCGGCGCGCACGTCGATGGCCTTGGCCGATTCCAGCCGTACCGTGCCATAGGCGGTTTCCGCCGTCGCCGCTGTGGCCGCGATGGTGTAAGCTGATCCGGAGCCCTTCACCGAAGTGCCGCCCAGGCCGAGTTCGGCCGCGGTGGCGCCGCCGGCGACGATGGCGACCGACAGGTTGCGACCATCGGCAGCGGTCAGATCAAGGCCGCCAAGGCCGTTGTCGCTGGCTGTCACCCCGGTCATGCCGCCGAAGTTGTTGATGGCCGCAGCGACCTTTTCGCGGCGCGCCTGGGCCGTATCGGTGGTGGCCAGGCCTTCGATGGTGATGGCGACACCGTTGATGGTGACCGAAGCTCCGGTGCCGGTAAGGGTGGTGGCCGTGGTGTTGGCGGTGAGCGTCACATCATTGGCAACCGCCGAAACGCCGGTCTGCGCCGAGGAGGCATTGATGGCCGCCGCGATCGAGATGGCGCTGGCCGACTTGGACGAGGACGCCGCGACCGTGGAGGAGACATTGTCGTCGGCCGCAGCGGCCGCCCGGATGGCGACGCCGTTGATGGAAAGATCACCATTGTTGAGGTTGCGGATGCCGGCGGCGTCCACAGCAACGGCGCGGGCATCGGTGCTCACCGTGGAAACCCCGCGCTCAAAGGTGCCGGCAGCCAGACCAGCCCGGCTGATGCGGGCGCTGGCGCTGTTGGCCGAGCTGATCTCGATCGGCTGACCATTGGTGCTTTCCAGGCTGAAGCTGCCGGACTGGGCGCCAACTTTCAGCCCGGTGGCAGCAGCGGTCAGCGTGGTCACCGCCACTTCGATGTTGCGGCCGTCATCGGCTTCCAGGCGGATGCCGCCATTGGTGTCACCGGTGTCGACAGCGCGCACCCCGGTCTGGCCGGAAATGGCATTGATGGCATCGCGCACCAGGCGGCGGCTTTCGGCGGCGTCGGTGGTGGTCGCCACCGAGGCGGTGGTGACACCATTGATCGTCACGGTGCCGGTCAGCGCGGCGGCGGTCATGGCGGAACCAGTCATCACCGTCTGGCCCACCACGGCGCGCACGCCAGTCTGGGCGGTGGCACGGTTGATGGCTGCGGCCTTGGCGACGGCCGAAGCCGCCTTGTTGCCTGACGACAGGCTGTCATCCGATGACAGCGACGAGCCGATGGTGACACCGTTGATCACCAGATCGCCGGCCTGCAGGGCCTGGTTGGCGCCCAGGTTGGCAGCGGTGGCTTCGAAGGCGCCCGAGGCGGACAGCGCCGGGCTGGAACCGAGGCCGAGATCACGCGCCCGGGTGGAGGACAGGCTGAACGCCACGGTTTCGCCGGCGCGGCTGCCGGTTTGCAGGCGGACATTCTGGGCCGAGCCGTCGAGCAGGCGGCGGCCGTTGAAGTTGGTGCGTACGCCGATATTGTCGACTTCGCCGATCAACTGGCGAACTT
Organism: Sphingomonadales bacterium; assembly: GCA_027485735.1. GTDB lineage: Bacteria > Pseudomonadota > Alphaproteobacteria > Sphingomonadales > Sphingomonadaceae > Sandarakinorhabdus. Next base: position 5,287 of record JAIXQM010000066.1, read on the forward strand.
CGGCCTGCACGGCCTGGCGATCGATGCCGGTCAGCGTGCCGTTGGCCGACTGCACGGCCAGTTCACGCATGCGCTGCAGCATGTTGGTGACTTCGCCCATGGCACTTTCCGCCGTCTGCGCCATGCTGATGCCGTCGCCGGCGTTGCGCATGGCCACGGCAAGGCCGCGGACGTCGGCGGTCATCTTCTGGCTGATGGCGAGGCCGGCGGCATCGTCCTTGGCGCTGTTGATGCGTTGGCCGGTCGAGAGGCGCTGCATCGCAAGGCCCATCATGTTATTGGCACTGCGCTGCGCATTCTGGGCGGTCAGCGCGCTGATGTTGGTGTTGATCACAGTCATCTTGGGTTTACTCCCGCTTCCCGCCGCCGCAGAAGGTGCGGGGCGCTGCACTGGAAACGGCACAG
>JAIXQM010000236.1 GCA_027485735.1 Sphingomonadales bacterium
CCGGAACCCGGCACCACCAGCGCCTGCCGCACGTTGCCGGCCACCTTGCGGCCGCGCACCACATCGGCAGCCACGCGCAGATCCTCGATGCGGCTGTTGGTGCAGCTGCCGATGAAGATATTCTCTACGGCCACATCTTCCATGCGGGTACCGGGGGCGAGGCCCATATAATCCAGGCTCTTCTGCGCTGCTGCGCGCTTGCCGGCATCGGCGAAGCTGGCCGGATCGGGCACCACATCGGTGATGGCGACCACGTCATCCGGGCTGGTACCCCAGGTAACGAGCGGTGCGATGGCGCTGCCGTCGATCTCGATGCGCTTGTCATACGTCGCGCCCGGATCGGTTTTCAGCGTCTTCCACCAGGCCAGCGCTGCCTCCCATGCTGCACCCTTGGGCGCACGAGGGCGGCCTTCAACATAGGTGAAGGTCTTTTCATCCGGCGCAATCAGGCCGGCGCGGGCACCGGCTTCAATCGCCATGTTGCACAGCGTCATGCGCCCTTCCATGGAGAGCGCCTCGATCACCGGGCCGGTATATTCGATCACATGCCCGGCACCGCCGCCGGAACCCAGCGCACCGCACACGGCCAGCGCCACGTCCTTGGCGGAAACGGAGAAGCCCAGTTCGCCCGTCACATGCACCTGCAGCGTTTTGGACTGACGCAACAGCAGCGTCTGCGTTGCAAAAACATGCTCCACTTCCGAGGTGCCGATACCGAAGGCCAGCGCGCCGAACGCACCATGCGTGGCGGTGTGGCTGTCCCCACAGACCATGGTAACGCCGGGCAAGGTGAAACCCTGTTCCGGGCCGATCACGTGCACGATGCCCTGTTCCGGCGAATCGATGTTGTAGAGCTCCACCCCGAAATCGGCGCAGTTCTGCACCAACGCGTCGAGTTGTGCCTTCGACATCGGATCGAGGATCGGCAGCCGGCGATCCGTGGTCGGAACGTTGTGATCGGGCACGGCCAGCGTCAGATCGGGCCGGCGCAACCTGCGGCCAGCAATGCGCAGCGCCTCAAACGCCTGAGGGGTGGTCACTTCGTGGATGAGGTGACGATCGATGAAGATCAGCGCGGTGCCGTCATCAAGCGACTGGACGACATGATCGTCCCAGATCTTCTGGTAGAGGGTGCGGGGGGTGCTGCTCATGGCATGCGGCTGTGCCAAGGCCGCGCGCCAAAATCCAGCGGCAAATGACGCGTCAGCCGGCGATCTGCTTCAGGGCGGCAATCAGCGCGTCCACCTCATCCAGCGTGTTGTAGTGGGTAAAGCCCACCCGCACCGCACCGCTTGTCCGCAAGCCCAGCACGCCGGCAGGTTCCCATGCGTAATAATAGCCGTTCCACACGAAGATGTTTCGCGCCGCCAGATCGGCCGCGATGGCATCGGCGCTGTGGCCTGCGATCTCGAACGTGAAGGTCGCCACCCGCTCGTGGAGACGGTTGGCGTTGGCAATGCCGTGCAGTGTCACGCCCGGCACCGTGGCGATGCCGGTGAGGAAGCGCCGCATCAATTCGGTCTCGTGCGCCTGCGCCGCCGCCAGACCCGCCACCAGCCGCTGGCGCAGCGATGCATCACCGCCGACCGTGCCCGCAGCAATGCCCAGCCACGCCATATGCTCGATGGCTGCCGTGGTGCCGGCCATGGCCTCGAAACTGGGCGTGCCGGGCATCAGCCGGGTCGGCATTACATCAACCGAGGGACGGACCTTCAGCGGCCGGATCAGCCCCTGCAAGCGATGGGAGATGTACATGATGCCAAGGTGCGGCCCGAAGAATTTATAGGCCGATGCCGCCATCAGATCGCAGCCGATGGCGCCAACATCCAATGCGATATGCGGTGCAGACTGCACGGCATCGACAATGCTCACCGCGCCCACGGCGCGCGCGGCGGCGCAGACGGCGGCAACATCATTGATGGTGCCGAGGAAGTTGCTGGCATGACCCACGGCAACGGCGCGGGTGCGTGCGTCGATCAGATCGGGCAACGTTTCCAGTTTGAGCGCGAACGTCTCGCGATCCCACTCGATGAAGCGCACATCCACCCCGCGCGCCTCGGCCGCCTGCAACCAGGGCGAGACATTGGCATCATGATCCATGCGGGTGAGCAGGATATTGTCGCCGGCCTGCCAGTTGGCGGCGATCAGCGGGGCCATCTGGAAGAACAGGCTGGTGGTGTTGAGGCCGAAGATCACTTCATCTTCGGCGCAGTTGAAGCAGGCCGCGGCAGCCGCCAGCGCCGCATCGACGATTGCGCCGGTCGCTACAGACGTGCGGAAGGTGCCGCCATCATTGGCGCAGGCGGCGATCATGGTGTGGCTCATCGCCTCCACGACCCGGCCCGCGACCTGGGTGCCAGCCGGCGCATCGAGATAGAGGCGTGGAAGCCCGCCATCGGTAAGGGCCAGCGCCGGGAAGGCGGCCCGCACGTTTTCCATCGGCAATGTCATGTTCGTCCCCCGCCTGTTGCGGGAGGTTTATTGGCCCAGCGCGTCGACGGCGGCAAGCACCGCTTCGGGTTGTGGGCGCTGGCGGTAATTGGCTTCCATCAGCCGCGCGCGGATCACGCCCCTCTTGTCGATCACATAGACCGCCGGCAGCGGCACCCCATGGGCGCGATTACCGGGCGGGTAGGCCGGATCGCGCAACTGCCAGCGATCGATAACCTTCGACTGCGGATCAGACAGCAGCGGCCAGGCCACCTTGCGCTCGGCAGCGAACTTGGCGAGCACGGCTGGATCGTCATACGACAGGCCAACCAGTGCGTAACCGCGACTGTTCAGCCCCGCCGCCGCACTCTCGTTCATGGCGATCAGCTGGGCCTTGCAGAACGGGCACCAGGACGCCGAGCGGAAGAACATCAGTACCGTGCCTTTGCGGCCGGCGAGTTGCTTCAGCGTCCGGGTCTTGCCCGCAATGTCGGCACCTGAAACTGCGGGCGCCTTGTCTCCTACGGCGGGAAAGGCGACGACCGGCGCTGCGATGACGGAAAGGGCGATGAAGGCGGGGAGCATGCGCATGGAAAGTCTTTCGCATGGCAGCCGGCAAAGGTTGCAGCCCTATTCCTCATCAAGCAGCGGCAGTTGCACCTGATCGGCCGGCGGCAGCAACCCCAAGTGCTTCCAGGCCGGGCCGTTCAGCATGCGGCCGCGGGCGGTGCGGGCGATCAGGCCCTGCTGGATCAGGAAGGGCTCGATCACGTCTTCCACCGTGTCGCGCGCTTCCGACAGGCCGGCGGCGAGCGTTTCAATGCCGACCGGGCCACCGCGATAGATATCGGCGATCATCATCAGGTAACGCCGGTCCATGGCGTCGAGGCCGAGGCGATCGACCTCCAGCCGGCTGAGCGAGGCATCAGCCATGCGGGCGGTGACTTCGGTCTGGCCGGCGGCAGCCGCGAAATCGCGCACACGGCGCAGCAGCCTGCCGGCGATGCGCGGCGTGCCACGGGCGCGGGCGGCAATCTCGCGCGCCGCATCGGCGGTGAGCGGCAGTTCGAGCAACCGCGCGGCGCGGGTGACGACCTGTTCAAGTTCATCGATGGAGTAGAAATTGAGGCGCAGCGGAATGCCGAAACGGTCGCGCAAGGGGGTGGTCAGCAGGCCGGCACGGGTGGTGGCGCCGACCAGCGTGAACGCCGGCAGATCGATGCGCACGCTGCGCGCCGACGGGCCTTCGCCGATCATGATATCGAGCACCCGGTCTTCCATGGCCGGATAGAGGATTTCCTCCACGGCGGGCGACATGCGGTGGATTTCGTCGATGAACAGCACGTCATGCGGTTCGAGATTGGTCAGGATGGCCGCGAGATCGCCGGCCTTGGCGATGACGGGGCCAGAGGTTGCGCGGAAGCCCACGCCCAGTTCGCGCGCCACGATCTGCGCCAGCGTTGTCTTGCCGAGGCCTGGCGGGCCGTGCAGCAGCACATGGTCCATCGCCTCGCCGCGCGCGCGGGCCGCCGAAATGAACACGCCCAGATTCTCACGCAGGCCCTGCTGGCCGATGAACTCGTCCAGCCCCTTGGGCCGCAGCGCGGCATCAATATCGTCCGGGCGACGTTGCGGGGTGAGATCGGCGGTCATCTGGTCCCCGTCTCTTACCGCGCGCTCTTCTTCAGCGCCACACGCACCACGTCGTTGAGGGCAGCCCCCTCGCCCAGTTCAGCCAGCGCCTCGGAAACCGCGCGGCTGGCGTCCATCGGGCGGAAACCAAGGGCAGCCAGCGCAGAAACGGCATCTTCCACCACGCGGGCGCCGGCCGTGACTGGCAAAGGCGCACCGGCGGAGACAGCGACGCCGCCCATCTTGCCTTTCAATTCATTTGCGATGCGGGCGGCAAGTTTGGGGCCGACTCCGTTGGCGCGAGCCAGCGATGCGGAATCACCCGCTGCGACCGCGTGCGCGACCTGATCGGGCGTAAGCACAGAAAGAATGTTGAGCGCCACCCGGCCGCCAACGCCCTGCACCGTGATCAGCGCCCGGAAGGCAGCGAGTTCGGATTCGGAGACGCAGCCGAACAGAGTGATGGCGTCTTCCCGCACTTGGGTTTCGATGTGAAGCGCCACCGGCTGCCCCACCGACAGCGAAGCCAGCATGCGAGTGGAGGCCTGCACCAGATAGCCTACGCCGTTCACATCAACGATCACGCTATCGGCCGAAACGCTGTCCACCAATCCCTTGAGCCGCGCGATCACAGCAGGCCCTTTCGCAAACTGGCACCCAGATGCGCATGAGCAATCGCCACGGCCAGCGCGTCTGCCGCATCGGCCCCCACCACTTTCACGCCTGGCAACAACCGTTCCACCATCGCCTGCACCTGATCCTTGCTGGCACTGCCCACCCCGGTCAGCGCCTTCTTCACCAGCCTTGTGGCATATTCCGCCACGGGCAGGCCAGCACGCGCCGAACATAGCAGCACGACGCCGCGCGCCTGCCCCAGTTTCAGCGTCGATTGCGGATTGGCGTTGACGAACACCTCCTCCACGGCGGCTTCGGTGGCGCCGTGTTCGCCGATCACCGTCATCAGGCCGTCATGCAGCGCCACCAGCCGTTCGGCCAGCGGCGCCGTGGCCGACGTTTTCACCGTGCCGTGAGCGATGTGGCGCAGGCGATTGCCCTCAGCCACGATCACGCCCCACCCCGTCGCCGCCAAACCGGGATCGAGGCCGAGGATCAGCCTCACGGTTTGCCGGGCGCTCCGTTGGACAGCGTCACGAATGTTTCGCTGCGCAGTTTCCAGCCCCTGGGCGTGGGCACCCACACCGCCAGATACTCGCCGCTGAACCGGCCAGCAAGGCTGCCACCTGACCAATGACCGCGTTCCATCGCGCGGAGCGGCGGGACGGCCACCGTAACCACGTCGGGTGTGCGCACGAAGCCGAGAAAGCCCGGCGTCTTGAAGGCGCGGGCAAAATAATCGGCCATGGCGTCGGCGCCGATAATGGCTTCGCCGCCGGTGCCGGCAATGCCGACATAGCCCTCCCCCAGCGCGGCGCGCACGCCGGCGGCATCGCGGGCGGCGATGGCGGCGTTATAGGCGGCGCGCGCGGCCTTGATATCGGCAACAGGATCGGCAGCGGCAGGCGTGGCCATGATCATCGCGAGCGCAGCCAGCCCCAGCTTCACAAGCCGGCCATCACGTCGTCGGGCACGTCATAATTGCCCCACACGGTCTGCACGTCGTCATCATCGTCCAGCACGTCGATCAGCTTCATCAGTTGGGCGGCATCGTCGGCGCCAACGGTCACCATCGTGCCGGGCTTCCATGCCAGCTTCGCCTGGCCGCTGTCGCCCAGCACCGGCTCCAGGGCGCGAGCGACGTCGTGCAGATTTTCGATGCTGCACCAGATTTCGTGGCCGTCTTCGCTCGACTGCACATCGTCGGCGCCGGCTTCCAGCGCGGCTTCGAACACGGCATCGGCGCTGCCGGCGCTTGCAGGATAGGCAATCAGGCCCAGCCGCTCGAAGCCGTGGCTCACGCTGCCCGACGCACCGAGGTTGCCGCCATTCTTGGCCATGGCGGTGCGCACGTTGGTGGCGGTGCGGTTGCGATTGTCGGTAAGGGATTCGATGATCAGCGACACGCCGCCGGGGCCGAAGCCTTCGTAACGCACTTCCTCATAATTCGCGATGTCACCGCCCTGGGATTTGTCGATGGCGCGCTGGATATTGTCTTTCGGCATGCCTTCCACGCGGGCGGCGACCACGGCTGCGCGCAGGCGCGGGTTGTTGGCTGGATCGGGCATGCCCATCTTCGCCGCCACGGTGATTTCGCGGGAAAGCTTTGAAAACAAGGCGCTGCGCTTTTTATCCTGCGCGCCCTTGCGGTGCATGATGTTCTTGAATTTGCTGTGGCCGGCCATGATCGTTCAACTGGTTGCAGGTGGGATGGCTGCGGCCTTAGCAACCCGCCCGCAAAACGGCAATCAGGCCGTGAACTCACAAAATGCACCCTTCGTGATGGCCCGGAGAAGCCAAATCGGCGTTGGCGGGCGACGAAGGCGGGGCAAAGCCCCCCGGCAAGTCGCCTGACGACGTTGATTTGGCTTCTCCGGGCCACCGAAGGCGGCGATTTGAAGCCCGATGCAGCGCTCGCTTCGCTTGGGCGGTAGCGCCGCTACCGCCACTGCGCTTGCTTACTCGCATCGGGCTTCAAATCGCCGTCCCGAAAGGTGCATTTTATGAGTTCACGGCCTAGCCCAGCTTCACGGCGGTACCAACGGCACCCACCATCAGCATCGAATCCGAAGCGCCCAAGGCGGCATAGCTGATCTGCACACCGATCACGGCATCGGCGCCCATCGCCAGCGCCCGATCGGCCATTTCGCGCAGCGCTTCCTCGCGGGCGCCCTGCATCACTTCCTCATAGGCGCCGGAACGGCCGCCAACGATGTCGCGGATGCCGGCGAAGATATCACGGAAAATGTTGGCGCCCATGATGGCTTCACCAGCGACGACACCCAGATAGTGCGTCGCCATGCGGCCTTCGACCGTGGGGGTGGTGGTGACGATCAGTTCGGCCATGGCAGCCTCCTTCAGGCCAGAGTGGTCAGTGCCTGCTTCAGCATCACGCCGCACAGATGGGCGCGATATTCGGCACTGGCGTGGATATCGGTATTGAGATCATCGGCCGCCAGCACCAGCCCGGCCGTATCGCTGCCGGTGTTGAGTGCGGATTCGGCGTCCGTCCAACGGAACACACCCGGCCCGGCGCCGGTGACAGAGACGCGCCAGCCGGCAGCATGGCGGGCAACATAGACGCCAACCATCGCATAGCGCGACGCCGGATGACGGAACTTGGCATAGGATGATTGCTGCGGGATGGCGAAACCCACGCGGGTGATGATCTCGCTTTCGGCCAGCGCCGTGGTGAACATGCCCTGGAAGAAGTCGTCCGCCGCAAAGCTGCCGCGATCCGTTTCGATCACCGCATCCAGCGCCAGCGCGGCAGCGGGATAGTCGGCAGCTGGATCATTGTTGGCAATGCTGCCGCCAAGCGTGCCGCGGTTCCGTACCTGCGCGTCGCCGATACCGCCGGCGAGGCAAGCAAGGCCCGGAATGGCGGAGGCGCCCGTGGCGACATCGGCATGAAGGGTGGTCGCGCCGATCCACAGGCGATCACCGTCGCGGCTGATGCCCGACAAGCCAAGACCGGTCAGGTCCACCAATGCATCGGGCATGCGCAGCCGCGATTTCATGGCAGGGATCAGCGTGTGGCCACCGGCGAGATAGGCGGCTTCGCCATCGGTGCCGGCAAAGGCGGCCGTGGCCGCCGAAACGCTGGCCGGGCGATGCAGAGCGAAATCACGCATTCTGGGTCTCCATCGCTGCCGCGCCGGCCACGATCGCCTTCACGATGTTGATGTAACCTGTGCAGCGGCACAGATTGCCTTCCAACTCGTGCGTCACCAGTTCCGACGTCAGCTTCGTGCCGTGCTTGCGCACCATTTCCATGCCGGCCATCACCATGCCCGGCGTGCAGAAACCGCATTGCAGGCCGTGGGCTTCGCGGAAGGCCTGCTGCATCGGGTGCAGCGCGTCGGTGCTGCCCAATCCTTCGATGGTGGTGACCTGCGCGCCTTGCGCTTGTGCAGCCAGCATCGTGCAGGCCTTCACCGCCGCGCCGTCGATCAACACGTTGCAGGCGCCGCACTGGCTGGTGTCGCAGCCGATGTGGGTGCCGGTGAGGCCCAGCTGGTCGCGCAGCACCTCAACCAACAGGGTGGCGGCGGGTGCCTCCACGCTGTGGTCCTGGCCGTTGATGGTCAGCGTCATCTGCATTGGAGTCCCCTTGTGGGATTGAGCTTAGGGGCGAGTTCGCCTGACAATCAAGCCCGGCTGGCCATCATCTGCTTCAAGCCCTCGGCCTGTTCAGCAATCGCCTGCGCGCCCAGCGCACTGGCCTTGGCACGGGCCCACCAGGCAGCGAGGCCGGGCTGTGCGGCCACCAGCGCCTTGGTCGGCATCGGGCCATCCAATGCATCAAGGAAGAAGAACAGCGGAATCAGCGCCGCATCAGCCTGGCTGAAGCTGTCGCCATAGGCGAACGCGTCATCGGCGTTGCGATAATGCTCGATGTAGCCCAGCGCCTCGCCCATGCCCTTGAGCGCGTCCGGCACGCCGGCCGGGTTCTCGCGGCCGCGGAACAGACCGCCCAGTTGCGGTACGACATAGCTGTCAGCCAGCCGCACCAGCAACCGCACCATGGTGGCGCCCACGATATCGGCCGGGATCAGCTTGGGACCGGGCAGCGCCAGATCAAGATAATCGGCGATGACCTGGCTTTCCGGCAGCGCCACATCGCCATCGACCAGCAGCGGCATCTTGCCGGTGGGGCAGAGCGCCAGATATTCCGGGCACTTGATGCCACCTTCAAAGTTGCCCAGCGTGACCTCGGCACCCTTTGCCCGGCTCACCAGCAGTGGCCGCATTACGAACGGCGAGAGCTTGCCCCCATAAAGAATCATCGTTTTTTTCCCCGATTACAGGCCGATGGCGGCCCGGTAGGTTTCCAGCAGCGCTTCGGCTTCCTGCCGGGCGGCGGTTTCCATTTTCCGCAGCCGCACCAGCGTCTTCATCGTCTTGATGTCGAAACCAGTGCCCTTGGCTTCGGCGTAGACATCCTTGATGTCGTCGGCCATGCCCTTTTTTTCTTCTTCCAG
>JAIXQM010000088.1 GCA_027485735.1 Sphingomonadales bacterium
CATGGCCGGCTGATCAACCTCATCTCGGGCCAGGTTTCGATCAAATATGGCCTGATGGGCCCCAACCACGCGGTCGTCACCGCCTGCTCCACTGGCGCCCATGCCATTGGCGATGCCGCCCGCATGATCGCGCTGGATGATGCCGATGTGATGCTGGCCGGCGGCTCGGAAAGTGCGCTGTGCCCGCTGGGCATCGCCGGTTTCGCGCAGGCCCGCGCGCTTTCGACCAACTTCAACGACGATCCCACCCGCGCCAGCCGCCCCTATGACAAGGATCGCGATGGTTTCGTGATGGGCGAAGGCGCTGGCGTGGTGGTGCTGGAAGAATATGAGCGGGCCAAGGCGCGCGGTGCCAAGATTTATGGCGAAGTGATCGGTTATGGCCTGACCGGCGATGCCTATCACGTGACGGCGCCGCATCCGGAAAGTTCGGGCGCGTTCCGTTCCATGCAGATGGCGCTGCGCAAGGCCGGCCTGAACCCGGAAGATATCGATTATATCAACGCCCACGGCACCTCCACCCCGATGGGTGACGAGTTGGAACTGGGCGCGGTGAAGCGGCTGTTTGGCAGCGCCATCGACAATGTCTCGATGTCGTCCACCAAGTCGGCCATTGGCCACCTGCTTGGCGGGGCTGGCGCAGTGGAAGCGATCTTCTGCCTGCTCGCCCTGCGTGACCAGGTGGCGCCGCCGACGCTGAACCTCGACAACCCGTCGGATGCCTGCATCGGCGTTGATCTGGTGCCGCATGTCGCCAAGCCGCGCCGCATCCGCGCCGTGCTCAACAACTCGTTCGGCTTTGGCGGTACCAACGCGACACTGGTGATGCGCGGCGTCTGACGCCATGCGTCGCGCTGTCCTGGCTTTTGTTGCCCTGCTGTTGCTGGTGGGGGTGCCGATTGTGCTGGCGCCATGGTTTGGCTGGGGCAACACGGCCGCCCCTGCGGTTTCGTTCGAGGTAAAGCGCGGTGCCAGCCTGGCGAGCGTGGCACGCGATCTGGAAGAGGCCGGCCTGGTCTCGTCTGCCGGTGAGTTCCGCCTGCTCGCCCGTGTGCTGGGCAGCGATGCGCCGGTGCAGGCCGGTCGCTACCGGTTGCAGCCCGGCGCGGCGTGGAGCACGATTCTGGGCGCGTTGCAGAAGGGCGAGGTGGAGCGCTTCACCGTCACCATTCCCGAAGGCTGGCCGGCGGTGCTGGTGGCAGAGCGGCTGAATGCGGTGCCGGGCCTGAACGGCAAGGCCGCCGTGCCGGCGGAAGGCAGCATCTTGCCCGACACATACGAATATCAGCCCGGCGAGGACCGCGCCGTGGTATTGAAGCGTATGCAATCGGCAATGACCAAGACCCTGGCTGATCTGTGGCCCAAGCGCACGGCGCGCGCCGTGGTGAAGAGCCCGGCCGAAGCCATCGTGCTGGCCAGCATCGTAGAAAAGGAAACCGGCAAGGCCAGTGAGCGCCGAACGATTGCGGGGGTTTACAGCAATCGGTTGGCGGTAGGCATGAAGCTGGATGCCGATCCGACGGTGATCTACCCCATCACCGCCGGCAAGCCGCTTGGCCGCCGCATCCGCCAATCGGAACTGCGCCGCGATACCGGCTACAACACCTATCTGAAGCCCGGCCTGCCCAAGGGGCCGATCGCCAATCCGGGGCGGGACTCGATCATGGCCGTGCTCGATCCGGCAGAGACTGATGCGCTCTATTTCGTGGCCGATGGCAGCGGCGGCCATGTGTTTGGCAAGACGTTGGCCGAACACAACGCCAATGTGGCGCGCTGGTTTGCCCTGCGCCGCCAGCGCGGTGAGATGTGAGCCGCCGATCCTTCCCCAACAACGCGCGCCGGGCGGCCCCGAAACGCCGCAAGGCCGGGCCGCTGATGTGGCTGGCGCGGGTCGCGGCGCTGCCACTGCTGGGCTGGATGCTGGGTCTGATCTGGTTCAGCCTTACCCTGCCGGGGCCGGCGCCGCTCGCCGTGAAAAGCGACGGCGTGGTGGTGTTGACCGGCGGGGCCGGGCGCTTCCGGCGCGGGCTGGCGGTGGTGGAAGCTGGCGCTGCGCGGCGCATGCTGATTTCGGGCGTGGGCGAGAAGACCAGCCGGCGCCAGCTGGCCGCGGCTTTCGGGGTGGCAACGCGCCGCCTGCGCTCCACCGATCTGGGCTATGAAGCGGTCGATACGCGATCGAACGCCGAAGAGACCGCGCGCTGGGTGGCAAAGCATCAATACACGTCGATCCGACTGGTAACCAGCGCCAGCCACATGCGCCGCGCCCAGCTGGAATTGTCGCGCGTGCTACCGGCCGATGTGAAGGTGCTGTCAGACGCAGTGCCATCGGAACCCAAGGCGCCGGGGCTGGCGTTCGAATATTCGAAGTGGCTGCTGCGCCGTGGTGCGCTGCTGGCGGGGGCGGCGTGATGCGGCATAACCCGCTGGCAACTCTGCTGGCTCTGGTTCGCACCATCATCTTCCAGATCATGTTCATGGGCGGCTCCCTGATCCTGGTGCCGTTGGCGCTGCTGCTGGGCTTGTTGGGGAGCGGGCAAAGCTTGTTCATCGGGCCCAAGCTGTGGGCGGGCTGGTTTCGGCTGTGCAGCCGGGCCATCACCGGCATCCGCATCGAGATCGACGGCGAAATTCCGCAAGGTCCGCAGTTGTTTGCGCTGAAACATGAAAGTGCGCTGGAAGCCATTCTCACCCTGTGGTGGTTCGAACGGCCGGCGGTGGTGATGAAGCAGGAATTGCGCAAGATCCCGATCTGGGGCCTTGCCTCGGCCCGGCATGGTTCGATCTTCGTCGATCGCTCCGGTTCGGCCGGGATGCTGCGCGAGATGATGCGGCAGGCGCAAGCTGCGGTGGGCAGCGGGCGGCCGGTGGTGATCTTCCCGGAAGGCACGCGCGTGGGTGTGGGCGAAACGCCGCCGCTCGCGGCCGGCTTTGCCGGGCTCTACAAGATGCTGAAACTGCCGGTGGTGGCCGTCGCGCTGGACAGCGGAGCCAAGTGGCCGAAAAGCTTCATCAAATATCCCGGCACCGTGCACATGAAGGTGGGTGCTCCGATCCCGCCCGGCCTGCCGCGCGGCGAAGTGGAGGCCCGCGTGCACGCCGCGATCAATGCACTGCAGGCAGAGGGCCGCATATGAAACGCCGATGGCCACTGTTGTTGAGCCTGTTGCCGCTGCTGGTGGGATTGGCGGCCTATGGCTATTTCTGGCGCGGCTGGGCGGCGGATTTCGAAACCACGCTGGCCGGCTGGTTCCCCGGCCGGCAAGTGCAGGTGACGGGTTTTCCCTATCGCATGGAAGCCGAACTGGCCGGAGTGACACTGGCGCACAATGGGGGAACCAGCGTGGCGCTGGCGGTGGACAAGTTGCGGCTCAACCGCGGGCCATGGCGGCCGGAATTGACCGTGCTCCAGGCTCAGGGCGTGGCGCTGACGGCGGGCGCGGCCGGCCTGCAGGCCCGGGTGGCGGCGGCATCGGCCACGGCGAGCCTGAAGATTGCGCCGGATGCGGCCGGCTTGAACCGGCTGGCCCGCCTGTCGATCGTGCTGCCCGGCGCGCGCGGCAATAGCGGCCTTGGCCCCGATTTCCGCGCCGACAGCCTTGAACTGCACATTCGCGAAGTGTTTCCTGCCCAGCTTGCCAGCCCGCGCCTGGCGCAGCATGGCCAGCTGGTGATCGGTGCCACAGGCTTTGCGCTGGGACAGGGCGCGCCGATCAGCCTGGCCGCCGACGTGACGGCGCGCGCCGCCGGCCGCATGGACGATTATCGCCGCTGGGCCTCAAGCGCCGGCAGCCTTGATCTGGTGATGACCGGCAGCGACGCCACCGGCGAAATCTTCAAGCTGGATGCGACTATCGTGCCGTTGGGAACAGGGACTCGGCTGGCGGGCGCCATCACAACGGTCTGCCCGATGGCCGTGCAGGCGGCGCTGAATGGCACCGTGCCGCCGGCTGAACAGCGGTTGCGCAGCGCGGTGCGGTTGGCGCTGGAAACCGCGCTGCCAGCAGGCGGCTCGGTGGCCTTGTCGGGCATCCCGGCCGATCTCGCCACGCGGGCGCGGCGCGGCCAGGTGCCGGCCTGCCCAAGATTGCGCTGATCCTTTGCGGTGAACAGCAAAACGGCCACCCGCCAGGCTGGCGGATGGCCGTGCTGTTGGGTCAGTCGCTGATTACTTGGCAATGCCGATGGCGATTTCGCTCACCCAACCCTTGGTGCCGAGTTCGTCGGTGACTTCCCAGAAGCCGGCCTCCTTGTTGCCGGTGGGATAGAGCATGGCACCGCCGTCCAGCGGCTTGATCACCTTGGCGTTGAGTGCGGGCCCGGCGAACATGCGGCCCGGGTTCTTCATCACCACGGCGCGTTCGGCCTGCGGGCCGCCAGCTGTGGCTTCGAGGCCGCCCAGATCGCTGACCAGTTTGGTGAAGGCATCGAGATAGGCCAGCGCAATGACCTGGCCGATTTCGGAATCGGCATAGCCGCTGGCACCGCCGGCCCCCAGGAAACCGCCGGCAAAGATGCCGCCGCCGGCGCCAAAGCCCACATCCGTCTTGGTGGCCTGGCCTTCGGTGACGAACTCTTCCGACGATTTGTTGTTGACGACTTCCAGCGTGACGTTGGCCGAGCGCTTTTTCACGTCAAGCCCGCCGAGCAGGGCGCCGCCAACGCCCGGCACGAACGCGCCGAGCAGGCCGCCGATCTTGAAACCGCCCTTGTTGCGGTTGGCGGTGACAATGTTGGGAATAAGGGTGAAATCGGCTTCCACCATCTGGCCTTTGCCGATGGTACCGCCGCCGCGCGTTTCACCACCGGCGGCGAGGGCGCGTTCCTGCTGCATGGCGGCCATGCCGCGCTGCGAACGGTTGACCAGACGGAAGCAGCCGGATTTCTGGGCATAGACGCGCAGCAAGGCTTCGGGTGAACCAAGGCCAAGGCCTTCCCACCAGCGGGTTTCGGGATCGCTGATCCCCATGGTGCCCAGCGCCTTGGTGCATCGGGGCAGTTCGGCGGTCTTGGCGGCGCGGGCCTTTTCAATGCCACCTTTGCGGCCGGCATTGATCTGCGCAGCGGCCGGAACGGCGGTGAAGGCCACGGCGGCGGCGGACATCGCGGCCACAGTCTGAATGAATCGCTTCGTCATGAGATCCCCCGAAACAGGCTCTGGTTGCGCAGCGGCCGTTTTCGGCCTCCCGCGCAGTTACGCGACCCCATTACTTTGGACGAAGTTATCACGTGGTTGCAATGAAAAATACGAAGCGCGAGAATCGGTAAACTCCACGGTCCAGGCGCCGCCCGGTTTACCGGCCAAAATCGGGCTTATCGGTGTCCTGGCCTTCGTCGATCACCTGGCGGCGGATGGCACGGGTGCGGGTGAACAGATTTTCCAGCGTGTCGCCTTCGCCCCAACGGATGGCGCGTTGCAGCGCCACCAGATCTTCGGTGAAGCGGCCCAGCAGTTCCAGCACCGCCTCGCGGTTGTTGAGGAACACGTCGCGCCACATCACCGGATCAGACGCGGCGATGCGGGTGAAATCGCGGAAACCGCCGGCGGAATATTTGATCACCTCGGCTTTGGTCACCTGTTCCAGATCGCTGGCGGTGCCCACGATCGAATAGGCGATCAGGTGCGGCAGGTGGCTGGTGACGGCGAGCACGCGATCATGGTGGGGCGCATCCATCAGATCGACCTTGGCGCCCAGCCGCCGCCAGAATTCGGACAAGCGCTCCACCATCACTTCATCGGCGCGCGGCGGCGGCGTGATGATGCACCAGCGGCCCTTGAACAGGCTGGAAAAGCCGGCATCCGGTCCGGATTTTTCGGTGCCCGCAACAGGATGTGCGGGGATGACGTGCACGCCGGGCAGGGCGGCGCCCAGCACCTTCAAGACGCTTTCTTTCACCGAACCGACGTCGCTCACCACCGTGTCGGGCGCCAGTTCCGGGCCGATTTCGGCAGCGACTTCGGCCATGGCGCCCACCGGCACGCACAGGATGACCAGATCGGCATCCACCACAGCCGCGCCAGCGCCATCGGCGACATCATCGGCAATGCCCAGTTCGGCCACGCGTTCCCGCACCGCCGCGCTGGCATCGCTCACCGTCAGCTGCACCGTGGGCATGGCTTCGCGCACGGCGCGCGCGAGGCTTGAGCCGATCAGGCCCATGCCGATGATGGCGACGCGCGCGAACGGCAGCATCAGGCCGCGCCTTCCACATAGTCGCGCAGGGCGGCGGCGACGGTGCGGGTTTCGGTTTCGGTACCGATGGAGATGCGCAGACAGCGCGGCATGTTCTGCACGGCGAGATAACGGCAGATGATGCCGTGATCGAGCAGCCATTCGTTGGCACCCGCCGCCGTGACCGGGCCGCTTTCCGGAAATTCGATCAGGATGAAGTTGCAGGCCGACGGGATGGCGCGCAGGCCGGCGTTGCCCAAGGCGACGATTTCACCCTCCAGAAAGGCGCGCAGTCGGATGGTTTCGCGACGCACCATGTCGAGGTGGGTATCATCCGCCAGCGACGCGACGGCGGCGGCCTGGCCGGTGGTCGTCACGTTGAACGGTCCGCGCACGCGGTCGAGCGCGGCGATGATCGGCAGCGCTGCCACCGCCCAGCCGATGCGCTGCGCGGCAAGGCCGTGGATCTTGGAGAAGGTGCGGGTGACGATCAGGTTTGGCAGGCTCTGCGCCAGCGTCAGGCCGTCTTCATAGTCGCCTTCGACGAATTCGGCATAGGCACAGTCCAGCACCAGCACGACATCGCTGGGCGCGCCCGCGATCAGCCGGCGGATGTCGGCGGCGGGCAGCAATGTGCCTGTCGGGTTGTTGGGATTGGCGATGTAGATGACGCGGGTGGACGGTGTGACGGCGGCCAATATGGCATCGATATCGCCGGTATAATCCACATCCGGTACCACCACCGGCGTCGCGCCAACGCGGCGAGTGGCGCCTTCGTAAACGGCGAACCCGTGGCGCACGTGGATGATCTCGTCGCCCGGGCCAGCGAAGGCGCTGGCGATCATGTGCAATATTTCATCGCTGCCGGTGCCGCAGATGATGTGGGCCGGGTTCACGCCATATTTGTCGCCCAGCGCCTCACGCAAGCTCGTGGAGGCTGGATCGGGATAGCGATGGCCTTGCGCAATCACATCCTGCATTGCCGCGACGGCCATGGGCGATGGCCCCCACGGATTTTCGTTCGAGGACAATTTGGCCACCACGGGCGCGCCGGCGCTTGATTTGCCGGGCACATAGGCGTGCATGGCTTCGATCCAGGGCTTCATCTGGGGTGCGGCGTTGGTCATGGTGCGCCGTTAGCGAAATTCGCTGGCACAGTCACCCCTTCGCCATTATTCCCGCGCCGCAATGGATGAACGTTTTGGCTTTGATCGCCGCGTGACGCTGCCCGGGGATTTCCCGCTGGCGGGAGGCGGTGTGCTGCCCGAACTCACCATCGCCTATGAAACCTATGGCAAGCTGAACGCCAACGCCACCAACGCCATCTTGGTGTGCCACGCGCTGACCGGGGATCAATATCTGGCCAGCGCCCACCCCGTTACGGGCAAGGCCGGTTGGTGGACGCGGTTGGTGGGGCCGGGCAAACCGGTCGATCCCGAACATTGGTTCGTGATCTGCGCCAATGTGCTGGGCGGCTGCATGGGCTCCACCGGGCCATCGAGCATCGATCCGCGCTCTGGCCAACCGTTCGCAATGAATTTCCCGGTGATCACCATCGCCGACATGGTGGAAGCGCAGGCGCGTCTGCTTGATCATCTTGGCGTCGGCACGCTGGCGGCCGTCATTGGCGGATCGATGGGCGGCATGCAGGCGCTGACCTGGGCGGTGAACCATCCGGCGCGGGTGAAGAAGGTGGTGGCAATTGCCACCGCGGCCCGCCACAGCGCGCAGAATATCGCGTTTCACGAAGTTGGCCGGCAGGCGATCATGGCTGATCCGATGTGGGCGGGCGGTGCCTATGCGGCCGACAAGCCGCCGGCAGCCGGCCTGGCCGTGGCGCGCATGGCGGCGCACATCACCTATCTGTCCGAAGAAGGGCTGACCGAGAAATTCGGCCGCCGCCTGCAGGATCGTGATGCGGTGAGCTTCGGGTTCGATGCGGATTTCCAGGTCGAATCCTATCTGCGCCACCAGGGCCTGAGCTTTGTCGAGCGGTTCGACGCCAACTCCTATCTCTACATCACCCGGGCGATGGATTATTTCGATCTCGCCCAGCCGCATGACGGCAATCTGGCGCGGGCCTTTGCCGGGGTGCAGAGCCGGTTCTGCCTGGTCTCCTTCACCTCCGACTGGCTGTATCCCACCACCGAAAGCCGCCGCATCGTGCGGGCGCTGAACGCGGCCGGGGCCCCGGTGTCGTTTGTGGAGCTGGAAAGCCCGTTCGGCCATGATGCCTTCCTGCTCGACGCGCCGGAAATGAACCGCGTCGTCAATGGGTTCCTCACCGCATGACTCCAGTCCCGCTGCGCCCTGATCTGGCCGCCGTGGCCGCTGCCGTGCCGGAAGGCGCGCGTGTATTGGATATCGGCTGCGGCGATGGCCAGTTGCTGGCCTGGCTGCGCGACACCAAGGGCGTGGAAGGCCGCGGGATCGAACTGGATGCCAGCGATGTGGCCGCCGCCGTGGGCCGTGGCCTTGCCGTCGTGCAGGGCGATGCCGATACCGATCTGGCCGATTACCCCGATGCCGCATTCGATGTGGTGATCCTTTCGAACACGTTGCAGGCGATGCAGCGGCCGGCGGATGTGCTGGCGCAGTTGGTGCGCATCGGGCGCAGCGCCATCGTGTCCTTCCCCAATTTCGGCCATTGGCGGGTGCGGCTGGGCCTGGCGCTGTCTGGCCGCATGCCTGTCACCCGCAGCCTGCCGGTGAGCTGGCACGAAACGCCGAACATCCATTTCTGCACCATCGCCGATTTCGAGGCGCTGGCGGTGGAGATGGGGCTGACGGTGGAGCGCCGCGCGGGCCTGCACTCAGGTCGGCAGGTGGCGGCCTGGCCCAATCTGCTGGCGGATACCGGAGTGTTCGTCCTGCGCCGATAGGCTATCGTGAGGTGGTGGACGACGATCTTGATCCCGAACTGATCCGCTTCCTGCGGGAAGAGCTGGGGCATGATGTGCCCACAGGCCGCGAATGGACGTTCACCGGGCCGTTGTGGATCTGGAAGGGCAAGGCGGCAGACGGCAAGCCGTCCCCGATGAGCTGGCATTTCCTCACCATCACCGGCGATGTGGCGGCTGGCATCCGCGCGGCCGCACCGGGGCGCTCGGCGGCGTGGGGATCGGTGTATGTGAAGGTGATACTGGGGGCTACCCGATGGGCGACGTCGGTGTTTCCGTCGAAAGATGTGGGCGGCTATCTGCTTCCGGTGAAGGCGGCGGTGCGGAAGAAGGAAGGCGTGGGCGAAGGCGACGTGGTGACGGTGGAGCTCAGCCTCTAGATCGCCATCTGCGTTTGCGTCGTCACGCTGGCCAGCTTGCCTTCGGCGCTCTCCACCCGCGTCACCCACACGCTGGTGCGCCGGCCCACGTGCAACGGCGTCGCGGTGGCGACCAGCGTGCTGCCCACTGGAATTGCCCCCATCATGTTGGTCTTCGACTCGATGGTGGTGGTGCTCTTCGCGCCTTCGGGCAGCACCTGGAACGCACCAACCGCGCCGGTGAAATCCGCCAGTGCCATCAGGAAGCCGCCGTGGGCGGTGCCGCCGCTGGTGCAATATTCGGGTTTGATAAGGGCGTGGACGACAACGCGATCCCGGCCCAGTTCCATGATGGTCAGGTCAAGATGGGCGGCAAACGGTACCATCTGCACAACCGCGGCGAGAGCAGCTGCGTCCATCAGTTGACCAGCCGGGGCACCATTGCCGGATCAGCCGCGCCGACCAGCACCGGCTTCTGCCAATCGGTCTTGGCCACCAGCACGACGTGGTGGCGTTCGGGCAGGCTCTCCACCCGCCAGTCCAGCACTTCGAACATGGCTTCATCCAGCCGCAGTTGCAGCGGCTCGCGCAGCCAGCCGATATCCTTGATATGCCACGGCCGCCGCGCCCGCACGATCAGCACGGCGAGACCAGCCGGCGACAGCACGCGCCACAATTCGCGCAGCATCAGCCGTGGCTGGATCAACGGCGCCGATAGCAGCACCTTGTCGAACAGGGCTTCGTGAAAGGGCAGGTGATGCGGATCGGCGCGCACGGTGCCGGGGCGCAGTTCCTCGTCACTCGCTGCCACGCAGGCGACATGTTCCCAGCCGTCCAGCGCCAGCCCGATCCGTTCCGGCGGCTGGCCCAGCACCAGCAGTCGCCCGTTGGGATGTTCGGGGCGATGGCCGGCAAACAGCCGCTCGATGGGGGTGGCTTCGCGGATCAACATGGAGCTCAGCGTTCGACGGCGAGCGCGATCCCCATGCCGCCACCGATGCACAAAGTGGCGAGGCCCTTCTTGGCATCACGGCGGCCCATTTCGTGCAGCAGCGTGGTCAGAACGCGCGCACCTGATGCGCCGATCGGGTGGCCGATGGCAATCGCGCCGCCGTTGACGTTGAGCTTGGTGGGATCAAGGCCGAGTTCCTGGCCCACGGCCAGCGCCTGGGCCGCGAACGCTTCGTTGGCTTCAACCAGATCCAGATCGCCAACGCTCCAGCCGGCCTTGGCCAGTGCCTTGCGGCTGGCGGGCACCGGGCCGATGCCCATCACGGCCGGATCGACGCCAACGCTGGCAAAACCGGCGATGCGGGCCAAAATGGGTGCGCCGCGGCGAACGGCTTCTTCTTCGCTCATCAGCACCAGCACGGCGGCGCCGTCGTTGAGGCCCGACGCGTTAGCGGCGGTCACCGTGCCGTCTTTCTTGAAGGCGCCGCGCAGGCCCGAAACGCTGTCCAGCGTCACGCCATCGCGGATATATTCGTCGGTATCTACCACCACGTCGCCCTTGCGGCCCTTGATGGTGACCGGTGCGATCTCGGCGGCAAAGCGCCCGGCGGCGCGGGCGGCGCTCGCCTTGTTCTGGCTGGCGACGGCGAAATCATCCTGTGCAGCGCGGCTGATCTGATACATTTCCGCGACGTTTTCGGCCGTGATTCCCATATGATAGCCGTTGAATGCATCCCACAGGCCATCCTTGATCATGGTATCGACCAGTTCCATGTGACCCATCTTCTGACCCGAACGCAGGGCCTGGGCATGGGTGGAAAGGCTCATCGATTCCTGACCGCCGGCCACAACGATGCCGGCATCGCCATTGGCAATCGCCTGGGCGGCCATCGCCACGGCGCGCAGGCCGGAACCGCAAACCTGGTTGACCCCATAAGCCGGCGCTTCCAGCGTGATGCCGGCGGCCATGGCGGCCTGCCGCGCCGGGTTCTGGCCCTGCGCTGCGGTCAGCACCTGGCCCAGAATCACTTCGCTCACTTCGCCGGGGGCCACGCCGGCATCGGCCAGCGCCGCTTCAATCGCCGCCTTGCCGAGCAGATGCGCCGGGGTGCTGCCGAAACTGCCCATGAAGCTGCCCACGGCAGTGCGGCGGGCGGCGGTGATGACGATGTTGGTCATGGAGATTCCCTGGCTGTGCGAGTCGCTGAACGCAGATTAGGCCGGTTTGCGGCGCTGCACCATCACGCGCCGCCAAGGAAATCCGCCAGCGGTTCCCACAACAAACCGCGTGCGCGGCGGCCGACGACCATGCCGACATGGCCGGCGTCGAGCGGCAGTGCCGTGCCGATGCCCAGCGCAGACACAGCCGCTTGCGGTGGGACGATGCGATCAGCGCCGGCGATGACATCCAGGATGGGGGCGGTGATGGCGGTGGCGTCCACGCCGTCCCATCGGCCACTGGCGTACAGCGCGGCCAGATCCTGCACGGCGGCCAGGCTGAGTGGCGCGCCGCCGTTGGCCCAATCTTCCAGCCGCACGAAATCAGCCAGATCATCGGCATTGGCCGTGGCGAGTCGCACATATTTGGCCACCACTCCGGCGGGATCGAGCGACCAGAAGGCTGGTTGCAGCAGATCGATCGGCAATTGCCCCATGGTCTGCGCCAGTGGCGCCGCGCTGGCCCACCATTCCGCCAGCGCGGCGCGTTGGCCGTCGCCATAGCCGGCGAAGTGCCACGGCGTCGCGATCAGCGCCAGTCGGGTGATTGGTATGTGCGCCGCCAGTGCCAGCGCCAGCGTGCCGCCCAGGCAATAGCCCAACATGGCAACGGGTTGGCCCAGTTTGTCTACAAGCGGTGCGAGGCGTTCGTTGACCAGCGACGCAAGGCCAAGCGGTTCCGGCGAGTCGCCCCAATCGATGATCAGTGGGTTGAGGTCGGCTGATTCGAGATGCGCCATCAGGCTGCGGCCGGGCAAATCGAGCACATGCGCCGGGTTGATCAGCGACGGCACGATGACCACCGGGCGGGGCCCGGGCGTGCCGCGCAGGGAAACTTCGCCGATGCGGGCAATTTCCGGACGTTTTGGCGGCGGCACCGGGCGCGGGGCCTGCTGGTAACGGGCAAGGCCGGCCAGCGCCGCGGCGAGGCGCGCCGGATCATCGGCGCACGCGGCCTGCAGCGTGGCGAGGAAGATGGGGAGCGGGTGCGGGCCGGGGGAGCGGGTCACTGATGTGGTGCTTGTGGGGCACAGCCGGCGGCAGAGCCGCCGAGTCTGCGTTGAGGGCAGGAAGGAAGGCAGAAAGGCAGAGCGTGGCGGAGCCACGCCAGCCTGCCCCGGACTTGATCCGGGGTCGAAGCTGTTCTGCCGGCTTGCGGCCGGCAGCCAGCCCGGCCGAGCTTGCGCCTGTCGGCGCGCGACACGCGCGCACGCGGCGCGGCGCTGCGGCATTGCGGCGCAGCATGCCATTTGCTACGCCTACAACGACAGTCCATTCCGGGAGCTCCCATGGCCAATGCCTCTTCCTCCCCCGGCGCCAAGGCCGGCACATCCAGCCAGGCGCCTGTGATTATCAAGAAATACGCCAACCGGCGCCTCTACAATACCGAAACCTCAAGTTACATCACGCTCGATCATCTGGCGGAAATGACGCGCCATGGCCGTGATTTCCAGGTGTTCGATGCCCGCAGCGGAGATGATATCACCCGCTCCGTCCTTACCCAGATCGTGATGGAAGGCGAAGCCGGGGGGCAGACCATGCTGCCCACGTCGTTCCTGCGCCAGATCATCGCGCTCTATGGTGATTCGATGCAATCGATGGTTCCGCATTACCTCGAAGCCTCGATGGCGGCCTTTGCGGAGAATCAGGCGATGTTTCGCAGTGCCGCGCTGAAGCCGTTTGAACAATTGGCGCGGCAGAATCTGGCGATGTTCCAGGCCGCAACCGAAATGATGACCGGCGGCCTGCTGCGCGAAGCGGGCGGCAAGCCGGCGGAGAAATCCGGCGAGAAGCCGGCGCCCGCGGCCGATGACGTGGCCCAGTTGAAGGAACAACTGGCCGCCATCCAGTCCCGCATCGATGGGCTGAAGGGCTGAGCCAGTCCCCATGCGCGAATGCCCGACAGTCGCAGTAAACGAAAGTTTCGTGACAGTCTTTTTGGGCCCGTTTCACCGCTTGCCGCTGAGCCTTCACAGGTTTAAGGGGCGCCGAGGGAGAGGTCTTGCCGGAGGGGTCTGGCGGGGCGGAGGTTCGGGGCTGGCTGTTGTCCCGTGAAGGGCGGCAGGCCGGCACCGATTATGGGGTGTTGGTATGAAGAGCGAATCATATGGTGCGTTTTCTGGGCCGAGTACCAACGATGATGGGGTGCTGATCGTGCCAGCCGACGGTGATGATCTGCCGCCAGACTATCGTCCAACCGCAGGCGAGGAGTTCATGAACCCGCGCCAGCTGGCGTATTTCCGCAAGAAGTTGCTGATCTGGAAAGACGAGATTCTGAAAGAATCGGAAGCGACGCTGGAAGCCCTGAAGGCCGAACCATTGCGCGAACCCGATCTGACCGATCGTGCCGCCAGCGAAACCGATTGGGGTATCGAACTGCGCACCCGCGATCGCCAGCGCAAGCTGATTTCCAAGATCGATGCCGCGCTGCGCCGCATCGAAACCGGCGATTATGGCTGGTGCGAAATGACCGGTGAACCGATCAGCCTGCAGCGGCTGGAAGCCCGCCCGATTGCCACCATGACGATCGATGCCCAGGAACGGCACGAACGTGATGAGAAGGTGAGCCGCGACGAGTAA
>JAIXQM010000143.1 GCA_027485735.1 Sphingomonadales bacterium
GCGCTCATCACCACCACATCGGCGAGGCGGGCATATTCGACGAGCCGATCGCTGGAATCGCCATCGGCAGCCTGCCATTCCCAGCTGACGCCCTCTTGGGTGAGCCGCGCTTCCACCGCCACCCGCTCTTCCTTGCGGCGGGCTTCAACCGCGTCGATCAGCGTGGTCACTGGAAAGGCACCCATCGCCGGATCGCCCAAGGCATAAGCGGCATAGGGCATCACCGACAGGCAGACGAGATGGCCGCCGGCGGCGCGCGCCAGATCAAAGGCGGCATTCAGCCTTGCCTCTTGGCCATCGTCACCTTCGATATGCACGAGGATCGTTTTCATCAGTCTGTCTCCCTTCAGACAAGTTCTTCGGCGGCTTCGGCCAGCGCGTCGGGATCATGGATCTCCACGCGGCGGCCGCCGGGCAGGCCGATCACCCCGGCATTTTTCAATCGCGTCATCTGGCGGCTGACGGTTTCGATGGTCAGGCCGAGCAGATCGGCCATTTCGCCGCGGCTCAGCGGCAGTTCGATGGTGGTCACCGTTTCGCCATCGTCAACGCCGCTGCGGTGGGCGGATTCGGTGATGAAGCCGGCGACGCGGGCCAGGGCAGTGGCCCGCGCCAGGCGCGAAAGCCGGGTGCGCACTGCACCCAGTTCGGCCAGCGTGCGGCTCAACAGGGCGCGCTCCATCGCCGGATGCGCGACCATGGTGCGTTCAACACGCGCTTGCGGAAACTGGCACAGGCTCACAGGGGTAAGCGCCACGATATCGTGCGCGGCGGGCAGCGGCTGGCCACCAGCAAAGGGCGTGCCGACAAAATCGCCCGGCCACAACAGGCCGACGATCACTTCCTGCCCGGCCGGATTGATATGGCTGATTTTCATCAGGCCGCGCTGGATATTGGCGCAGATCGGCGCCTGGTCGCCGGCGTGCACCAGCGTTTCGCCGCGCGCCAGGCTGCGCTGCACACCGCAGGCGGCCAGCGGTGCCAGCTCCTCATCGGCCAGCACGCCGCACAGGGCCTGCCCACGCACACCGCATTGCTTGCAGCTGTTCCCGAAAACCATCGTCTCTCTCCCGCGCCGATATTGGCAGGAAGTTCAGCCGGTGGAATCGGGGCAGCTACGTAAGAGGAATTACCCTTGCTTGGCTTTCAGCGCGATGATGAGGCCGATCAGCGCCAATGCGATGCCGGCCACCGCGGTGAGGGTCCATTGATAGCCTTCCAGCAGCGTGGAGAGCGCCATCGCCACCACCGGCACCGCCACCCCGTTCCACGCCGCCGGCCCCGCCCCCACGGTCCGGATCAGGATGTAATAGAGGTTGAAGGCAACCGCCGATGCGGCAATGCCGAGATAGGCGAGACCCGCCAGATAGACGGGCGCTGTGGAAATGACCGGCGGGCCAGACACCACCCACGCCACCGCACCATCAATCAGCGCGCCCCAGGCCATCGCCCAGGCGATGCCGGCTTCCAGCGGCATGGCGCGGCCTTGCGGCGTGGCTTGCAGCACATTGGCAACGCTGGCGGAAATGACGCCGCCGAACGCGAGGGCCAGCCCAAGGCCCATCTGTTCACCCCCAGGCTTGCCCAGATCGGGCGCGAACAGCAGGGCGACGCCAGCGAGGCCGATGGCGCTGCCGATCATGAAGCGGCCGGTAACGCGCTGGCCGAGGAAAATGGCCGAGAGCGTCGTGTTGGTGACAAGCAGGAAGGCGAAGGTGAGGCTGACCAGGCCGGAGGCGAGATATTGTTCGGACCGGTAGACGAGATTGAAATTGAGCACGAACTGGCTGACCGCGACGAGCAGGGCAAAGCCGTGCTGACGGCCGGTGAGCCGCAAGGATTTGCCCCTGACCAGGCACAGGCCGAACATCACGGCGGCGCCCAGCGCAAAGCGCCAGGTAACCGACCAGCTGGGCGGCACCTCGCCCAACTGCGTGCGGATCACGAACCAGGTGCTGCCCCAGATCAGGGTGCAGACGATGAAGGCAAACCAGGCCAGCGGGGTGAAGCGGCCTTCCGTCGTTGCCATCAGCCCGACGCCAGCGCGCGGGCCAGTGCCTCGACGTGGGCGGCCGGTGTGTCCCAGCTCACCACCAGCCGAGCCTCGCCCGAACCGGCATCGCCCCAATCATAGAAGTTGAAGCCCTGCGCGCGCAGCCGATCGGGTTCACCAGGGGCGAGTTGCACGAAGACTTCGTTGGCTTGCACCGGGTGGAGCAGGCGATCCTTGGCGGCGACGGCGAGCGCCTGCGCGCCGGCATTGGCCGCGCGTGCATTGCGCAGCCAGACATCATTTTCCAGCATGGCGATGATCTGCGCCGCGTTGAATCGGCCTTTTGATGGCATCTGCCCGGCACGCTTGCGGCGCCAGCGCAACTGATCGACCAGGGAGAGATCGAACAGCACCAGCGCTTCGGCCGAAAGCCCGCCATTCTTGATGCAGCCAAAGCTGATTGCATCGACGCCAACCGCCATTTCGCTTGGGTTACAGCCCAATTGCGCGACGGCATTGGCGAACCGCGCGCCATCCAGATGGACGCGCCAGCCCTTTGCAGCGGCATGGGCGGTGAGCGCGGCGAGTTCGGCCGGGGTGTAGACGGTGCCGCATTCGGTGGCCTGGGTGATCGAAAGCGCGCTCAGCTGCACCTGGTGCACATCGTTGCGGTGGCTGGCCAACGCGGCCTCCAACCCGGCGGGCGTCAGCTTGCCGTGATCGCCGGCGCACAGCATCAGTTTGGCGCCGCCAGTGTAGAATTCCGGCGCGCCGCATTCATCGACATGGATGTGCGCTTCGGTATGGCAGGCCACCGCGCCCCACGGCGGCACCAGGCAAGCCAGCGCCAGCGCATTGGCGGCCGTACCAGTGCTGACCGGCAGCGCCATGCATTCCCGCCCGAACAGCGTGGAGAACAGCGCATCGAGCCGGCGCGACCAGCCATCGCCGTCATAACCGGCATTCTGGGCCGGGGCGGCTGCGGCAAGCGCGGCCAATACCTCCGGGCAGGGCGCAGCGGCGTTGTCGGACATGAAGTTGGCGGCAAAGGTCATGCGGGTTCCGATAGGAAGGCAAGGGGTGCGCGGTCAATGGCACAGAGCGCGTCGGACGGCCCCTCCCCTGTGTGGCAGGTCGAAGCAGCGGCGCCAGGCCAAAAGCGAAACGGCGGCCCCCGAGGGGACCGCCGTTCCTGTGTTCAGCCCTGTGGGCTTCGCGATCAGAACGCGAAGTTCAGGGTGGCGCGACCGCCGTGATCGTCGTTGCGTGCGCCGATCAGCCCCGAGTAATCGACGCCGATCCGGATCTTGTCAGACAGGTTGGCACCAAGCCCGGCCTGCAGCAGCAGGGCATCCTTGTCGATGCTGACCGAGCGGATGTTGGCCAGTTGGCCGACCGCCGGGATACCGATCTGCGTCGCCGCTTCGCGGGCACCCGACGTGCGCTGCCAGGCCGCGCTGGCGTTCACATCAATCTTGCCGTTCAGGGCCGTGCCAAAGCGCATACCGGCGTTGGTCACATTGATGTTGTACGATGCGCGCGGCGCAGTGAGGGCGGCGATAGCGCCGGTTTCGGTGAGCGCCTTGATATCGGCCCCGATATAGGCGTTGCGCACGAACGGTTCGATCCGTGTGTTTGTGCCCTTGGCCAGATCAAAGGCCAGTTCGCCGAACACCTGGTAGGTGGTGCCGGTGGTACTGCCTGCCAGCGACTGAGTGAAGCCAGCCAAGGTGATGGCACGGCTGCCGTTGGTGCGGGCGCCGGCCAAGCTGACACCGGCGTTGATCACAAAGCCGGAGTCCTGCTGACGCCAGCCCGCATAAACGGTGCCGCCAACGCTTTCCACCCGGCTGCTGCCGCCCAAGACGCCGAATTCAACATTCGTCGTCGTGTAGTGGAACATGCCGCCCACGGTCAGCGTGTCGCGCGACCAATCAATACCGGTGAGCAGGCCCAGCTGTTCGGTCTGGAAGCTGGTGGCTGCACCGCTGGTCTGCGCCTTGCCCCACGTACCCGCACCGCGCAGCCAGAAGGTGAGCGAGCTGTCCCCATCGCTGGTGCTGACCTGCTGGCCAGCCATGGAGGCCATACCGAGGTTCAGGCGATCAAACGCGGTTTCGCGGGTGACGCGGTTGCTGTCCAGCACCACGCGTCGTTCGGTGGCACGCTGCTCGCCCGACATTTCGCGCAGGGTCCGCGGCAAGTTGGAACCGGCATTGTAGAGCGCGAAGAAGGCCTGCGGGTTGTAACCGCCGGCAACCGCACGATCGAAGGCCTGCGCCACTTCCAGCTGGTTGCCGCTGATGCCGCCGAAGCGGTTGCCCAGCGTCACCAGACTTTGCGGCGCCAGACGGATGTTCACCTGCGTGGCAGTGTATTCCACCAACGGGTTGAAGGCGATGCCGAACGTTTCAAGGCCCGTGGTGGTGGCGAAGGTGCCCGTGCGGGTTGCACCGCTGGCCACCGTGTAGAGCGCGTTGAAGGTCGGGAAGGCCGGCGTTGTGGTTGCCGCAACGGCCAGCGTACCGCCTAGGGTGAGCGCGCCGCCCGCCGTGATGCGATCGTTGGTCGAACCGATGACATTGACATTGTACGTGCCAGCCAGCGTCGCCGCACCGGTGACGGTGAAGGTGGCTGTGTTGGTGGTGCCCGGAGCGCCCGGGTTGACCGAGCCGCCTGCCAGCACGTTCAACGCGCCAACCGTGCCAATGCCGGTCAGGGCCGCACCGCTGTTCACGGTAACCGCCGAAACCACATTGCCCGTCATGTTCAGCGTACCTGCCGCCACGGTGGTGGCGCCAGTGTAGGTGCTGGCACCCGACAGGGTCAGGATGCCGGTGCCGGTCTTGCTGACGCTGCCCGCACCGCTGATCACACCCGAAAGCGTGAGGGCAGACGGGGTCGCACCGCTGTTGATGGTGGCTGCGCCCAGCGTGACGATGTTGTTGGCCACGGCAAGGCCGGTCACACCAGCGCTGAGGGTCGTGGCATCAGCCATGGTCAGCACACCGGTGCCGAGGCCCGCGTTATTGCCCACGGTGATGGTACCGGCATTGAGCGCGGTGCCACCGGCATAGGTGTTGGCGCCGTTGACGACGAGGTTGCCAGTGCCGACCTTGGCGATCGAGCCCGCACCCGACACGACACCAGCAAGGGTGAGCGTGTTGGTGCCGGTATCAACTGTGCCAACGCCCGCAGTGCTGATCGCATTGGCCAGAGCCAGGTTGTTGGCGCCCGCGGCCAGCGTGGTGCCGCCCGCCATGGCCAGTGCACCGGTGCCCAGCGCAGCATTGTTGCCCACCGAGAGGGTACCGGCGTTCAGCGCCGTGCCACCGGCGTAGCTGTTGGCTGCATTGAGCGCCAGCGTGCCGCCGCCAATCTTGGTGAGGCTGGTACCGCTGACCACGCCCGTGGTGGTGAGCGTGGTGCCGGTGGCCACATCAACCGTGCCGCCGCCGGTGCCCAGGGCAAATGTGCGGGCAGTGGAGAAGCTGGCCGTGGTGCGCAGCGTGCCGCCCACCAGCGTGATGCCGCCTGCGGCATTGCCGAGGTTGGCATCCTGGCTGACCAGCACCGTGGTGCCGGTGACAACCGTGCCGCCGGTGTAGGTGTTGAGGCCGGTCAGAACCAGGGCCGCTGCCGGAACCGAAGCGCTGTCGATCACCGACAGCGGGCCGGCGCCCGAGATCAGGCCGCCCAGGGTGAGCGTTTGGCCCGCCACGTCAACCGTGGCACCGGCAGCCATGCTGATGGAGTTGGCGATGGTCAGCAACGGTGCGCCCGCCTGCAGGAAGGTGCCGGCCGCCATGGCCAGGTTGCCCGTGCCCAGTGCGTTGTTGTTGCCAACGCGGATGGTGCCGGCATTCAGCGCGGTGCCACCCGAATAGGTGTTGGCGCCATTCAACACCAGTGTGCCGGTGCCGATCTTGGCCAGCGTGCCCGTGCCACCGATCACGCCGTTCAGCGTGAAGGTGAAGCCCTGGGTGTTCATCGTGCTGGTGCCGTTGATGGTGATGCCATTGGCCAGAGCCAGCGCATCCACACCGGCGCGCAGCATGGTGCCATCGGCCATGGCCACGCCACCGGTGCCCAGCGCCGAGTTGGTGCCCACGGTGACAGTGCCGCCATTGATGCTGGTGCCGCCCGCGTAAAGGTTGGCGCCATTGAGCACCAGATTACCGGTATTCACCTTGTTCAGCGAACCGGCGCCATCGATGACGCCGTTCAGGGTGAACATGTTGCCGGCGGTGTCGATGGTTCCGACACCCAGCGTGGTGATGGCGTTGGCCAGCGC
>JAIXQM010000113.1 GCA_027485735.1 Sphingomonadales bacterium
AACTGAACAGTTTCATCGCCGCTGCTGGCAGTCGATCCGACCTGCATAGGAACTTGCGCGTCGTTTTGCGGGCCGTCTGGACAAACCCACCATGGCTGAACCGGCAAACGCGGCAGTGGGGCTGCGGCGGGCGCCGAGACCACTGGCGTGACACTCTGAGGATTGGCAACGGAACTTTGGGGCATTGGGGCAGTGGAATTGGTTTCGCCAGCAGCTGCCTGATCCGGCGCCACGGCCGGATTTTTCAGCCAGTCTTCCTTCTCAACCACATTTCTGATTTCCGACAGCCGATCGTCGAATGATCCGGTATCAGATTGGCCAACGGTTGAGGTGGCGTAGGCGGCACGATAGAGTGCAGCTTTGTCGTTATCGCCGACTGTGGTGTAGAATACAGCCCGCATCCGCGCGACCACTGCCGGATCGTAGTTCTGCAATTCCAGTTCGCGCACGGCCCACAGCGCTACTTTGATATCACCCAGCAGATAGCTGGCCGTCGCCATGCCATAGAGAGCGTCGCTGTTCGCGGGATTGGCTTCAAGCATGGTTGCAAAAGCATCGCGCGCATCGCGGTAACGCTTGGAATCGAGAAAAAGCCGCCCGAGCTGGACAGTCGCGCGGGCATCGCCAGGATTGAACTTGGCGGCCAGTTTATACCCGATCTCGGCGTTGTCGCGCATTTCCGGCGTGGACGTTTTACGATATTCCAGATGGTAGGCGATCCCGGCGAGTAGATGATACGCACCATTTTCGCCATCAAACTTGATGGCCGCATTGAACAGACGCAACGCTTTTTCTGAATCGCCGTCGCGCAGATACTTCAATCCTTCTTCAGCAACACGCTTGGAATCGACAGCGCGCGCCGGGTTGACCATATTCGGTTCGCCGCTAGAAGCGCCAGCGAAGCGATCCTCAGCTTTGTCAACCTGGCCCATTGTAATGGGCTCTTGCGACGCGACGCACCCTGCCAAGGCTGCTGCCAACGCCAGCCCCGAAACCGCACGCAGAAATCCAAGATTATCTTGGTGAAAAGTGGACACACCGCTACTCATTTTCCGACTCTCATAAACTATTTAGTACCGATTCTAGGTATATTAAATAATAAATTCTGTAATGTAATAATTACTTTTACATCTACTTTACAATTAACACAAAAATTTCTTTGCTTTTCTATTGCTGCTTATAGCAATCTTGAGTACATGGTTGCAATACATATTCTATGAATGACGCTGCCCAGCAGATACAGGATCGCATCGACCACTCGCGTGGACGTGAAATCGGCAGGGCGAGTTCGGCCGCGCCATACTGGGGCCTCGCACCAAGGCTCTGTGATGGGCCTCCGTAAAAAGAAGGGCTCATTGCGCGCAGTCGTAATGACTATAGACAAAATTTCACTAAGATGTATGAATGAATTGGCCACGGTGTGTTGTGTCATTAAGTTTACTTATACTTTACGATAAGTAAACTCTTAGGAGTGTTAAACAAAATGACTAATAGTTACAAATCCGCTTTGCTTTTTGCGTCGGCCTTCGCGGTGGTCCTTACGGCTTCCCCGGCTTCAGCACGTTTCAAAATCAAAAATCCCGTGAAGGCTGTAACCAACGCTGTAGTCAAACCTGTAACCAATACTGCCAATAATGTTGTAAACACGGTAACCAATACGACAACCACTCTTGCAAACAATGTGGCCAACACCGCGACTGACACGGCCGCACAGGGCGTTGGTTACGCGAACTTCGCCGCGGCACAGGCCAAGGGCTATGCGAATACTGAACTTCTGGAAGCGGCAAATGTGGAGGCCAAGGCCTATAAATGGTCGAGCCTCGCTGCCGCCGATACGGCTTCGGCAGCCATGGGATTCAAGAACTACGCTGAGCGTATGGACGCCGATAGCCTGCCTGTCGGTGCAGCCGAATATTCGGTGGTCCGGACGGCCGCGCTCAACAATTATCGCCCCGCACTTTCGGAGGCGTCGGCCAAATACGAGGTTGCTCGGAAGAATTTGGTTCCCGTGCTCGCGCAGGGCTACAGCGTCGCGAATTACGTTGCGAACACATGCAAGGCCGGCGCAACAAACAACTGGGGCAAAATCACGCCTTTCGTCAACAAAGCCAAGGCGCTTGACGCCAAAACGCAGGATGCCGTTTTCCGCCTGTTGCGCACACTTGCTCGCGGCAGCAAGCCGGACCAGCAGACCGCGACGGATATGTTGGCGGTGGGCCAGGCGCTCGGTATGGTCTCCGCCAATGGCTTTGCGCTGGTTGGCAATGCGTACCAGTCGAACTTCAGCATTTCTGTCGGCGGTTCCGGCGGCTGGGTTGCCGGCGTTAATTCTTCGGTGGGCTTCGCAATGGACACGTTCCCCACCAACGGAAAATATGGCATGGCCATCGCCGTTAGCACTGGGGTTCAGGTCGCTGCTGGCACCTCTGCTCTCGCGCCCGGTGCCACGATCGGCTTTGGCCTTGGATGGGGCCCCGGCAGCGCCGCTGGTGCAGAAGGCCAAACGTTGACCGCTGGCGGTGAGGCTGGCGGGATTGATGTGGCCGCACAATGGACCCTGCCGCCCTCGCTGGTGCAAGTCCTCGCGACCGATGTCGCCAGGAACGGCTTCGACGTGAACAGCTTGAAGGATGCGCTGACCTCGTCGATCACCGACGGCATCACGACGATGTGCCAGGCGCCAGGTATTTCCGCAGGCGTCAGCCTCCCGACGTCGGCGAACTTGGGCAATGTCACATTCAGCCCTGGCTACACCCACGTGGTTTGGAAGGGCTCGATCTGATTTAACCACTGGGTGCGACCTGGTCTCTGTGACCTTGCTGGCGGCGTATAATGCTGCGGCGGGTCGCATGGACAAAGACCCAGCACCCACTTTTGGTTGATCATTCCCCGGGGTTTTCAACACTGCCGGGAAACAGATGCACCGCGGGGCCGATGGTCCCGCGGTGTTTCTCATTTTTAGGCGGCCAGCTCGGCCGCGCCGTCCTAGGGGGGCTTCGCCGTCATGCCAAGTCTCTGTGATAGGCGTCCGTAAAAAGAAGGGTTACTTGTGCATAGTCGTAAGCACCGTAGACACATAATTCATCATCGATTATCAAATGAAAAGTGGACCTTTTAGGTATTTGTTTAGTTAAAACGTTCACGTTAATTCGATCAAAAATCGAAAGATTGGGTTTCCATGAAGAAATTTGCTTATTTCGCGGCAGTCTCTGTCGTTCTCATCGCTCAGGCTGCTTCGGCCCAGAATAAGCCCATTCCATCTCAGATTCCTGGTTCTAAATCTGGACCAGTTTCCGGTCAGGCCGTGACCCTTACGGCCGTCAATGGGAAGCCAACGGCCAGCGTGACACTTGCAGACGGGAAGGTCTGGGCTTTTCCCCCGAACTTCAAAGGCGCAACGGTGGCCGGCGTTGCGGTTGAGCCAAGCAAGCTGACCGTGGGCATGAGCTGCCTTTTGACGGGGGTCCGGTCGCCCTTGGTAAATGCCATCGAAAAGCTGGCTTGCAAGTAAACCTAATTACTCAGCTTGAGTGTTGCTACAGACGCACGGCGGGGCCATAGACCCCGCCGTGTTTTTTCTGTTTTGCGGTCTATTGTGCTTTGTGCCTGCGCAAATGCACCCGCATTGTTGTACTGAAAATCGTGAATCGTAACGCACACGGGCGAGCGCCAATGAAGCAGGGCTGGCCGCAGGATAAACCGGCAAATTTGCCGGCTTACGAAGCCCCTCAACCCGCCCCGGTGACGCAAGCCGTGCCACCCGTTCATGCGCGCGCCGCATCACAAAATCCATTGCACTCCGCCCCCACCCCGGCAATGTCATCTGCAAACCGCAACTGGGGAGCCCACCATCATGATCGTCCGCACATTCGCGCTCGCCGCCCTGCTCGCCGCCACCAGCGCCGCGGCCGCTCCCACCGTTACCGAAGCCGATTTTGTCGCGAAGGATTTCCGCTTTTCCGACGGCAAGACCCTGCCCGCGCTGAAGCAGCATTACCGCACCATCGGCACGCCGGTTCGCAACGCCAAGGGCGAGATCATCAATGCCGTGATGGTGGGCCACGGCACCGGCGGCACTGGCGCGCAATTCCTTGTGCCGCAGTTCGCCCGCCTGCTCGAACCGGGCGGCACGCTTGATGCGGGCAAGTATTTCATCATCCTGCCTGATGCCATCGGCCACGGCGGCTCCTCCAAGCCCAGTGACGGCCTGAAGATGGCGTTCCCCGCCTATGATTATGGCGACATGGTGCGTGCGCAGGGGCAGTTGCTCGATCATCTGGGCATCAAGCAGTTACGGCTGCTGATGGGCACATCGATGGGCTGCATGATGGGTTTCCAGTTCGGCACCGATCTGTCTGGCCGCGCCGCCGCCATCATGCCGCTGGCCTGCAACGTGATCGAACTGGCGGGGCGCAACCGCATGTGGCGGGCGATGGCGATCCAGGCGATCAAGGCCGATCCCGATTGGCAGGGCGGCAATTTCACCAGGCCGCCCTTGAATGGCATGCGCGTGGGCGTGGCGTTGCAGGCCATGGCCAGTTCCGCCCCGGTGCGCATGCAGGCCGATACGCCCGATCGCGCCAGTTCCGACGCACTGGCCGAACGCGCGATGGCAGCGGGACTGGCCAGCAGTGCCGACGCCAATGATCGCATTTATCAACTGGAGGCCAGCCGCAACTACAACCCCGCGCCCAACCTCGCGCGCATCACCGTGCCCGTCACCTGGGTGAACAGCGCCGATGATTTCATCAATCCGCCCGGCGTGGGTGAGCCTGAACGCCATGTGCGGGCCATGCCGCAGGCCCGTTACGTGCTGATCCCCGAAAGCACGGAGACGCGCGGCCACAGCACGCACACGTGGAGCATCTTCTGGGAAGGCGAGTTGAAGGCGCTGCTGGCGCGCAGCCAGTGAGGCGTCACGCGGGGCACCGGCCGGCGCCGGGCCCCTTCACGAA
Source organism: Sphingomonadales bacterium (assembly GCA_027485735.1). GTDB lineage: Bacteria > Pseudomonadota > Alphaproteobacteria > Sphingomonadales > Sphingomonadaceae > Sandarakinorhabdus. The sequence goes on from JAIXQM010000113.1 coordinate 4,956, forward strand.
CCGCCCTGCCGCCGCCCCGGTCGGTTCGCCGCCTTTCAGCACCTGCACGCCGTTCACCCACACGTTCGAAACGCCGGTGGCATATTGCGCCGGCTTCGCGAACGTCGCGTGATCGGTGATGGTGGCCGGATCGAACACCACGACATCAGCGAAATAGCCCGGCTTCAGCAGTCCCCGTTCCTTGATCCCCATGTTGGTCACCGGCAGATGGCTCAGCCGGCGCACCGCATCCTGCAACGTTGTCGTCTTTTCCTCGCGCACATATTTGCCCAACAGCCGGGCGACATTGCCATAGGCGCGCGGGTGATCCTGGCTCAGCAGGAACACGCCCTCGGCACTGGGCGCACCCGCATCCGATCCAAAGCTCATCCACGGCAGCGCGGTCTGCCGCTTCACATTGGCCTCATCCATCAGGAAATAGGCCGTGCCCACCCGGCTGCCATCCTCGATCACCAGATCGATGGCGGTGTCTTCCGGGCTGGTGCCGCGCGTGCGGGATACCTCGCCCAGCGTCTTGCCGGTGAGCGGCTTCAACGCGGGGTTCTTGAAGCCCAGAAGCAGCACATTCTCCGGATTGCCGGCGCGCTTGGCGAGATTCTCCCAATCGGCATTCTCGTCCATCATCTCGGCCTTCACCCGGGCGCGCAGAGCCGGGTCCTTCAACCGCTCGATCCAGCGTTCCAGCCCGCCCGATTGCACCCACAAGGGCATCGCTGCATCCAGCCCAGTGGCGCCGGCGGTATAATTGTACATGTTGGCAGTGATGCGGATGCCGCTGGCCCGCGCCGCCTCGATCTTGCCGAGGATGGTGTCCAGCTTACCCCAGTTTTTCCGGCCCGACATCTTCATGTGCCAGATTTCCGCCGGGCCGCCGGATTCACGCGCGATGGTGATCAGTTCATCCACCGCAGCCTCGATGCGGTCGCCTTCGGAACGCATGTGGCTGATATACATGCCGCCACAGGCCGCACTTGCCTTGGCCAGCGCCACAAGCTCCGGTGTTTCGGCATAGGCAGCCGGCGCATAGATCATTGATGTGCCCAGCCCCAGCGCGCCCTCGTTCATCGCCGCGCGCACCAGCGCCTGCATGCGCGCCAATTGCGCCGGCGTCGGATCAACATCGCTTTCGCCCACTTCATGCACGCGCACTGTGGTGTGGCCCACGAAGCTGGCAACATTGGGCGCGATGCCCTTCTTCTCCAGCGTGGCCAGATACTCGCCCAGCGTCGTCCAGCTGATCTTGTACTTGATATCGTCCTGCCGGAGCGCGCCCAGCCGCTTCATCTCCGGATTGAGCGGGCCCATCGAATTGCCTTCGCCCATGATTTCCAGCGTCACGCCCTGGCGGATGTCACTTTGCGCGCGGCCATCGATCAGCAGGCTTTCGGTCGCCCAGCTCAGCATGTTGACGAAGCCCGGCGAAATCGCCTGGCCCTTCACGTCGGTGACACTGGCGCCGCCCGTCACACTGGCAGGCGCGGCACCCTTGCCAATGCCGGTGATCCGGTCCCCGTCCATCGCCAGCCAGCCGGCATAGGGCGCTTCGCCCGAACCATCGACGATCAGGCCACCGGTAAGGACGACCGGTTTCGCCAGTGCGGATGACGCCATCAAAACAGCGGCAAAAGCCAATACACGCATGATCTTTCCCCCTTGGGTGTTGATGGCAGCTTATGGCGCGCCATCGCTGCCAGCAAGGGTCCAGCGATCTTGGCTGTATTGGTCTTGCAATACACTCGTTCAAGATATATCTTAAGGGCTCCACACCCCCAACCGGAGTCGCCCCCATGCACTTCCGTTTCCAGTTCGATCGCGATGGCTTCCACAAGGAATTTGGCGGCCGATGGTCTGGCCGAAGCAGCCGCTGGGCCGCCTTTGCGCAGCGATTTGCCGATGAATTCGGTGATGGCGGCGATGGTCCGCGTCCCCGCCGCCGGCGCTTTGGTGCCGAAGCTTTGAAGATCCTCATCCTCCATCTGCTGAAGGAAGAACCGCGCCACGGTTACGACCTGATCAAGGCCATCGAGAATCTGTCCGCCGGCCTCTATTCGCCGTCCCCGGGCATGATCTACCCGATGCTGAACATGCTCGCCGATGAAGGCCTGATCGCCGAAGTCGCTGGCGAGGAAGGCCGCCGCCGCTATGCCATCACCGATGCCGGCCGTGCCGCGCTGGAAGGAGCTGAAGCGCAGTTGAAAGACGCGTTGCAACGCCTGGCCGACATGGCGCGCTGCAATGCAGACGATGGCCGAGAACCGCTGCGCGAGGCCATGCACGATCTGCGCGCCGCCGCGCTCGATGCGGTGCGTGACGCCGAACCCCGCGCCGAACGCGCCGAGGCCATCGCTGCCATCCTGCGTGAAGCCGCCGAGAGGATCGGCAAGCTCTGATCGGGCTTGTTGGAAGACAAGGGCCTCCGGCGGGCAGGGCCTGAGGCCCTGCACCCACTTTCGTTGGGATCAGCCTCTCGGCGCGGCCGCGCGGGCCAAGCGGTCGTTGATGGCCAGGCCCAGGCCGTGGTTCGGCACCGGTGCGACCGCGATGCCGGCCCGACCTGACGCCTGCGCGACGTGCAGCAGATCGAACAGGCAGGCGGCGGCTTCGGTCAGATCGCCGCTGGCCGACAGCGTGGCATCACCCTTCACAGGGCCGAAGCCGATATGAAATTCGTCTGGACGCGCTGTCGCCGCCTCCAGCCGCACCGGCTGCTGCGGGGCATAGTGGGACTCCATCATGCCGGGGGCCTGCACAGCCGGCGTGGCCTCTGACGCCAGCGGTTCACCCGCCACCGCAGCAATCGCCTCCACCGCCACCGCGCCGGGCCGCAGCAAACGCCAGCCACCCGCTTCCACTGCAACAATCGTCGATTCCACCCCCGCCGCACACGGCCCGGCATCGATCACCGGCACAGCCAACGATGCCAGCACATGCCCCGCCCGCGTAGGCGAAATCCGCCCGGAGGCATTGGCCGACGGCGCCGCCAGCGGGCCCACGCTGCGCACCAGTGCCTGCATCACCGGATGCGCCGGGCAGCGCAGCGCGATCGTGTCGAGCCCGGCCGTCACCAACGATGCCACCGGTGCGTCCGCCCGGCGCGGCAGCACCAGGGTGAGCGGCCCCGGCCAGAAGGACTGCGCCAGCGCGAGCGCCAGCGGCGAGAACAGTGCCAGCGTCTCCGCCTGCGCCACATCGGCCACGTGCACGATCAGCGGGTTGAAGCTCGGCCGGCCCTTGGCGGCATAGATGCCGGCCACCGCCGCACCGTCGTCCGCGCGCGCCGCCAGGCCGTACACCGTCTCCGTTGGCACCGCGACCAGGCCGCGCGCGCGCAGGATCGCCGCCGCTGCGGCAATGCCGGCGGCGTCGGGCAGAAGGATGCGGCTTTTGCTGGCCATGGCGCGCGTCTATACCGGGGTGACAGCGAAAACGGAAACCAGCTCATGCCCTACACCGCTCCCACCATCGAACAGCGTTTCGTGCTCGACGTTATCGCCGATCTGCCGGGCCTCGCCGCATTACCCGCCTATGCCAACGCCACGCCGGACATGGTGGACGCGATCCTGGCCGAATCCGGCAAACTGGCCGCCAACGTCTTCGCACCGCTGAACAAGAGCGGCGACAAGGCCCACGCCAAGCTGGACGACGGCGTGGTGACGCTGCCCGCCGGCTTCGTGGAAGCCTATGGCCAATATGTGCAGGCTGGCTGGGCGGGCCTTGGCGTGCCGGAAGCGCATGGCGGCCAAGGCTTGCCCTTCGCCGTCGCGGTCGCCGTGCAGGAACAGCTTACCTCCGCCAACATGGCCTTCGCCTTGTGCATGATGCTGAGCCAGGGCGCGATCGAGGCGCTCGCCGCCCACGCCAGTCCGGAATTGCAGGAGCGCTATCTCTCCAAGCTCGTCACCGGTGAATGGACCGGCACGATGAACCTCACCGAGCCGACCGCGGGCAGCGACGTTGGCGCGCTGAAATCCCGCGCGGAACCGAACCCGGATGGCAGCTGGCGCATCAAGGGCACCAAGATCTTCATCACCTGGGGCGAACATGACGCGGCCGAGAATATCGTCCACCTCGTCCTCGCCCGCACGCCCGACAGCCCGGCCGGCACCAAGGGCATCAGCCTGTTCCTCGTGCCCAAGATCCTGCCCGATGGCACCCGCAACGACCTGAAGTGCGTCGGCCTTGAACACAAGCTCGGCATCCACGCCTCCCCCACCTGCACGATGAGTTTCGGCGATCACGGGTCGTGCATCGGCTGGATGGTCGGCCGTGAAGGCGGCGGCATGCGCGCCATGTTCACCATGATGAACAACGCCCGCGTGCAGGTGGGCCTGCAGGGCGTCGCCATTGCCGAAGGCGCGATGCAGCATGCGCTGGATTATGCCCGCACCCGCGTTCAGAGCGCCAAGTTCGGCGGCGGTCCTGCCGCTGTGCGCATCATCGAGCATGCCGACGTGCGCCGCACCATCATGACGATGCGCGCGCTCACCGAAGCCAGCCGCGCGCTGGTGTATCTCAACGCCGCCGCCGTTGACCGGGCGCACACCGGCGACAAGGCCGGGCAAGGCCTCGCCGATCTGCTCACCCCCATCTCCAAAAGCTGGGCCACCGATATCGGCGTCGAGGTCGCCAGCCTTGGCGTGCAGGTGTTCGGCGGCATGGGCTATGTTGAAGAGACGGGCGCGGCCCAATATCTGCGCGATGCCCGCATCGCCCCGATCTATGAAGGCACCAACGGCATCCAGGCCATGGATCTTGTCGGCCGCAAGCTCGGCATGGACGGCGGCCAGCATTGGAAGGATCTGCTCGGCGAAGTCCGCGCCACGCTCTCCGATCTGGACGAGGATGACGAGCTGAAGCTCATCACCCCGTGGCTGCAAGATGCGCTGGATTCGGCGCAGACGAGTTCGCTCTGGCTGGCCGGCGCCAACAACCCGGATGATGTCGCCGCCGGCGCCACACCCTATCTGCGCCTGATGGGCCTGACGCTGGGTGGCTGGCTGCTCGCCAAACAGGCGCTGGCCTCACGCCACCACCCCGATCCGCAGTTCGCCGCCGCCAAACGCGCCACCGCCCGCTTCTTCGCCGAACAATTGCTGCCGCAGGTGCAGGCACTGAGCGCCTCGGCCATGCGCGGCGCAGCGCTGCTCTATGCGATTCCGGAAGACGGATTGGCCGCAGCCTAAACCCGCGCCTGCACACGCCCGTTACCCCCTCCAGATGGAGGTGGCAGAATGGGGGTGGAAGAACGCTGGCAGGACCGCGTGCCAGCCTGGCGGGGGCGGGATGACCGCAACAGCCGGGTGCAGCAACGCTCGCGCTGGATGTTGATTGCCGGCAGTGCGCTGCTGCTGGTGGCGATGATGCTGGCCCGCTGGCTGCCGCACGGACCCGGCCGCGGCGCCGCAAAATCCGCGATTCCCATGGCGCCCGCCGTGGTGGCGGCGGCACCCATCGGCTTTGGTGAAAAACTGACGCCGGACAAACTCAAACTGGTCGATGTGCCGGCGCAGCAGCTGCCCAAGGGCCATTTCGCGCGCATCGATCCGTTGATCCTGGGCCAGGGCCGTACCGCGTTGCGCCCGATCACGGCCAATGAGATCGTGACCGAAGCTGCGCTGGTGACCGGCGCCAACCGGCTTTCGACTGCGCCGCTGCTCGGCCCCACCATGCGCGCGCTGGCAATGCCGGTGAACGAAGTGGCCGGCGTGTCTGGGCTGGTCTTCCCCGGCGATCGGGTGGACCTGTTCCTGATCCGCCAGCCCGAAGAAGCCATGCCCTATGCCGATCTGCTGGCGCAGAATATCCGCGTGCTGGCGGTGGGCAGCGACATGAACATCGCCCGTGAAAAGCCCGGCGTGGCGAAGACCGTCACAATTGAAGTGAACCCGGTGCAGGCGCAGAAGCTGCCGCTCGCCATGGCCACCGGCGAGATCAGGCTGGCCCTGCGCCCGTTCGGCAACGAAGCGCGGGTGCGGCTGCAAAGCCTGCAAGTGAGCGACCTGAACAATGGCACCGCCACCCGCCTGGTGCGCAAGCCCGGCAACGCACCAGCCGCCCCCCCCCGACCGGCGGCCCCGCACCAACGCCCCGCCCAAAGCGTGATCGTGATGCGCGCAGGGGCGGCCAGCGCGGCAGACGTGCTCCCCTGATTGGCGGTGAAAAGCCCCGGCAATCCGCCAATCAGCACGGGCACCAAACCATGATGATCAGGGCTTTCCTTGACTTTCCCCTAAATCACGCCCACATGAGCGTTGCTAATCGTCGCCTGCGACGGAAATCGACTCGTTAAAATCGGCTCCTCTTCCTTTCTCGCGCTACCAGCTCCAGCCGTGCATTTGCGGCTGGGTTTCTTGTTTTCGCGAAAGGAAAACATCTCATGATCACCGGAACCGTCAAATTCTTCAATGCCGATAAGGGCTATGGTTTCATCTCGCCGGAAAATGGTGGCGATGACAACTTCGTCCACATCAGCGCCGTCGAGCGCGCCGGCATGAGCACCCTGAACAAGGACCAGCGCGTCAAGTACGAACTGGAAACCGATCGCCGCGGCAAGACCTCGGCTGTCAACCTCGAAGCTGCGTAAGCGGCAGGGGCAGGGCAGCGCCGCAAGGCTGCTGCCCGCCCTTCGAGGCGCCCCTGCGCGGCGGTCGTTCCAGCCTTCGGGCCGGAAAACACCCGCGCAGGGTTGCTGCCTTCCTGTTCACACCACCCAATCACGACAGCATAATGGGCGCTCAACTGCGCCAGGACTTTGATGACCATACCCACGATTGAAAACACAAGCCGGGCGCAAACTGTGCGCCGCACGCTCACCCCGCATTACGGCAACCGCGAATATCGCCGTTCACCCGTCCTCTCCCGCAGCGAACTGCGCCAGCTGGTGCTCGATCAGCTGGGTTGACCAGCCACCCGGCCCGCCACCCCGCTCTGGCCGGTCCCGCAAAGGATCACAGCATGCGCGCCACCAGCCTGTTCTACTCCACCCAAATCGAACAATGCGCCCGCAACGCCGCCGATGCCGTGCTGGACAATCAACGCACCATGTTCCTGCGTGCCCAGGCTGCCTGGCAAACGCTGGCCGACAAGGAAATCGCCGCCCAGGCTGAGCGCGACAAGCGCCTGCCGGCCTGAACCAGCGCGATTCAGGGCGCCGGATGCATCGCCCGATCAACCCAGTGCGCGCACAGCGCCCCCGCCAGTTGCGCGGCCACGAACGCCGGCACGCTGGCCGGTGCGATGCCATCGAATGTATCGGTCAGGCTGCGCGCAAAGGTGAGCGTTGGATTGGCGAAGCTGGTTGATGACGTGAACCAGCAGGCCGCCGTGATATAAAGCGCCACGCAGGCCGGCACCGCTTCCGGGCGATGCCGCCCGGTGAGCAGCACGGTGAGCAGCAGGCCGAAGGTGGCGATAAACTCGCCCAGCCATTGCCCGGCGCCGTCGCGCACATGGCCGGAAAACTGCAGGATCGGCAGATCGAACATGGCGTGCGCGCACCACACGCCGGCAATGCCGGCCACCAGCTGCACCGCCATCATCGCCGCGCCGCTGGCCCACGTGCCTTCGCCGCGCAACCGTGTGACGATGGTGACAGCCGGGTTGAAATGCGCGCCCGATATCGGTCCCAGCATGGCGATCAGCACATAAAGCATCGCGGCGATCGCGCCGACATTGCCGATCAGCGCCACCGCGACAATGCCGCCTGCCAGCCGCTCCGCCATCACGCCCGATCCCACCACGCAGGCAAACAGCAGGAAACTGCCCAGCGCCTCACCCACCAATATCGCCCGCATGCTACCCCCAGGCCTTGTTGTTGACCCCATCATCGGGGCGCTGGCGCGGCTGTCAACCGCTCAGCGCATCGGGAAGGGCAGCCCGCGCTCCCCCACCGGCGGCAGCACATCATCCACATCGATCGCCCGCGCCTCGCCGCTGCTGCCGGGCAAGGCAGCCAGTGTCTGGGCGGCGCGATCCAGCACCAAATCCCACGCCGCCGCCATGTCCGGCGTGAAGCCTTCGCCGCAGCCATCGCGGATCACGGCGGCAACGATGGGCAGGAAATCGGCGAACACGGCGCGCGGGATGCCATAGGCATCGTGGGTGATGGCTTCAGTGCCCAGGAACGCCCCGCCCCAGCCGCCGTCCGGCGCGTAGGGAGCGGCCAGATCCAGCACCATCTCGAAACTGCGGTTGAGCATCTCGCCACGGATGCGGCCCGAGGTGTCGCGCCAGAATTCGGTTTCCATGGCCGGGTGCAGCGCAAACAGCCGCGCATAGATCGCCGGCTGTGGATCGCCGATTCGGGCAACGGCCAGTTCCAGGCTGGATTCGACGGCGGCGCGGTGGTGCATGAACCCATGCTGCGCTGTGACCCGGCTGGCCACAAGTGCCGGTTTTGCAGAGGGCAGCAACGCCGTATCGGTGTTAACCCTTTATTATTGGGTTTGCCATTGACAAATTTGTGACAAACTTTAACAAAGAGTTTCTAATGCTGTTGCGTTGGTGTGTTTGCGTAAGGCCAACGCCGAAGTGGGGGGATGTTCCGATGTCCGAGGCGCGGCCGTTCGTTGATTATTATGCGACCCTGCGGGTTCATCCCGAGTGCGATCACCGCACGCTGGAAATCGCCTATCGCAACCTTGCGAAAATCTATCATCCCGATCATCCGGAAACCGCCGACATCGACATGTTCAATGCGGTGATCGAGGCCTATCGCGCGCTCAAGGATCACGGCAAGCGCCTGGCCTACGACGCGCTCTACAGCAGCAACACCGGCTTCGCGTTTTCCGCCGACGATGACATCCTGGCTGAAGAGCGCACCGCGCTGTCCGATGCCGATGTTCATGCCGAAGTGCTGCTGTACCTGTACAAGCGCCGCCGCGAACGCGCCCAGGAACCGGGCGTGGGCCAGTATGAACTGCAGCGCATGCTGGGCTGCACCACCGAAGCCTTTGATTTTCACGCCTGGTATCTGAAGGCCAAGGGCCTGATCGAAACCACCGACGCCGGATCGCTGGCCATCACCATCGCCGGGGTGGATCATGTGATCAGCACGTCGCGCACTGTGGCGCAGGAAAAGCTGCGCATCAGCCAGTTCGCCGGCAATGCGGGCCCGCGCGCCTGGCCACACGCCGCCGCCGCCTGAACCGGGCCAGCTTGCACCCCAAGCTGATAGACGCACGCGCTGCTTGGCGTTAGGGAACGGGCAATCCCGTTTCTTCATGCAAAGCAGACCCTCGTGAACCTGTTTACCGACTATGCCGCCGTTCTGAAGGCGGCACTGGCTGAGCTGACCGACGCTGGCACCCTGCCCGCCGGCCTGTCTCATGCCAACGTCACCGTGGAACCGCCGCGCGATGCCAGCCACGGCGATCTGGCCACCAATGCCGCGATGGTACTGGCCAAGCCTGCGGGCATGAACCCGCGCGCATTGGCCGAAGCGCTGGTCGCCGCCCTGGGCACAAAGCCGGGCATCGCCGCCGCCGAAGTGGCCGGGCCGGGCTTCATCAACCTGAAGCTGGCCGACAACGTGTGGCACGCACAGATCAACGCCATGCTCGGCGCCGGCAGCGATTATGGCCGCTCCACCGTGGGCCAGGCCAAGCGCATCAACGTCGAATATGTCTCCGCCAATCCCACCGGGCCGATGCACATGGGCCATTGCCGCGGTGCGGTGGTGGGCGATGCCCTGGCGGGTCTGCTAGAATATGCCGGCTGGGACGTGACCAAGGAATATTACATCAACGATGCCGGCGGCCAGGTCGATACGCTCGCCCGTTCCGCCCACCTGCGCTATCGCGAAGCGCTGGGTGAGACGATCGACATCCCGGAAGGCTTCTACCCCGGCGATTATCTGGTGCCGGTGGGCGCGGCGCTGGCCGCCGAGTTCGGCGACACGCATGTGAACGCGCCCGAAGCCGATTGGTTGGCCCTGTTCCGCACCCGCACCGTCGCCCTGATGATGGAGCGTATCCGTGCCGATCTGGCCCTGCTCGGCATCGAACAGTCAGTGTTCTTCTCCGAAGCCTCGCTCGGCACCAAGGTGCAGGACGCGCTCGACACGCTGAAGTCCAAGGGCCTGATCTATGAAGGCGTGCTGGAAAAGCCGAAAGGCGATGCTGCCGACGATTGGGAAGCCCGCCCGCAAACCCTGTTTCGCTCGACCGATTTCGGTGACGATCAAGACCGGGCGATGCAGAAATCGAACGGCAACTGGACCTATTTCGCCGGCGACGTCGCCTATCACTGGGACAAGCTGACCCGGGGCTATGACGCGCTGGTCAACATCTTCGGGGCCGATCACGCCGGCTATGTGAAGCGGATGACAGCGGCGGTGAAGGCGCTTTCCGATGGCCGCGTACCGCTCGATATCAAGATCGTGAACCTGGTGAAGCTGCTGCGGGCCGGCGAACCGGTGAAGATGTCCAAGCGCGCCGGCACCTTCGTGACGCTGGGCGAAGTGGTTGAGGAAGTGGGCAAGGATGTCGTCCGCTTCGTCATGCTCACCAAGCGGCCGGAATCGATGATGGATTTCGATTTCGCCAAGGTGGTGGAACAGAGCCGCGACAACCCGGTATTCTATGTCCAGTACGCCCATGCCCGCATCGCCTCGCTGGGCCGCAAGGTGCTTGAGGCGGGCGTGGCCCTGCCGGAACCGGACCTGACGCTGCTCGACGCCGACGAACTGAACGTCGTGAAAATGGCCGCCAACTTTCCGCGCATCGTCGAACAGGCTGCCGATGCCCGTGAGCCGCACCGCATCGCCTTTTATCTGGGCGATCTGGCCGCCGCCTTCCACAGCCAGTGGAACGCCGGCAATGATGATGCGACCCGTCGCTTTGTGCTGGCCGATCGGCCTGATCTGACCGCAGCGCGGCTGGCCATGGCGCGCGCGGTGGGGCAGGTGATCAGGAACGGCCTCGCGGTGATCGGGGTGGCCGCTGCCGAGGAGCTGCACTGATGGCGCAACGGGACGAAGACGCCCCATGGCTGGCTGAGGCGGCACCGCTGCGGGCCGCGCCAAAGAAGCGCCCGCTGCTCAACATCATCATCGCCGTGCTGGCGCTGGGCGCGGTAGCGGCGGTGGCGCTGCTGATGCTGCTCGGCCGGCGCGATGGCGGCTCGTCCCAGGGTTATATGGAAGCCGATCAGGCACCGCTGATCGAAGCCGATGCCGGCCCCTACAAGGTGCCGCCCGCTGATCGCCAGGGCATGGATGTGCAGGGCGACGGCGAAGTGATCCATGAAGCCGTGCGCGGCGAGAATCCGGGTGCGGTGATCGACATGGGCGCCCTGCCCGAAGAGCCGCTGGGCCGGCCGCGTGATCTGCTGCCGCCGGGCAGCCCAGCGCCGCCGCCCGCCGCGCCGGCGGGCCAGCCGGTGCAGGTGCAGGTGATGCCGGCCGGGCCGACCGCCACGGCACCCGCCCGCCCGCTGGCCAAACCCGCGGTGCCGCAGCCGGCGCCCGTGGCCGTGAAGCCAGTGCCAGCCAAGCCCGTTGCCGTGCCGCCAGCGCCCGTCAGCAAACCGCCAGCGCCCGCCAGCGCAGCGCCCAAAACCGTCACCAAACCACCAGCGCCCGTCACCCCGCCGGCAGCAACCGGCAGCAAGACGGTGCAGATCGGTGCCTTTTCGAGCGAGGCCAAGGCCGAAGAGGAATGGGCCCGGGTGTCCGGCAAGGCCAAGCTTACGGCCAAGCAGATCCAGAAACTGACCTCGGCCAGCGGCAAGACGATGTGGCGCGTGCGCGGCACGGCCGCTGATCCCGATGCCTCCTGCAAGGCCATTCTGGCAGTCAAGGGCGCCTGCGAGGTGAAGAAGTGATGCAGCCGCTTTTTCTCGGGATCGCCGGCCTTGCCCTGAATGACGACGAGCGCGCGCTGTTCCGCGCCGCCAATCCGGCCGGTTATATCCTGTTCAAAAGAAACGTCGATTCGCCGGATCAGGTGCGCGCGCTGACCCAGAGTTTGCGCGATCTGGCCGGGCGCGATGTGCCGATCCTGATCGATCAGGAAGGCGGCCGCGTCGCCCGCCTGCGCCCGCCGCATTGGCCGGAGTTCCCCACTGGCGAGCGTTTTGGCCTGCTCTATGACAAGGCGCCGATCACCGCGATCGAGGCGTGCCGGTTGAATGCGCTGGCGCTGGCAGCCTTGCTGAAGGACCTCGGCATCAACGTCGATTGCCTGCCGCTGCTCGACGTGCGCGACACCCAAGGTCATGATATCATTGGCGATCGCAGCTTCGGTACGGAACCGATGGTGGTCTCCGCGCTCGGCAAGGCGGTGCTCGATGGCTTCCGCGCCGGCGGCATCTGCGGCGTCGTCAAGCATATCCCCGGCCACGGCCGCGCCCGGGCGGACAGCCACCTGGAACTGCCCGTCGTCACCGCAAGCCGCGATGAACTGGAACGCGATTTCGAGCCGTTCCGCCGCCTCGCCGACGCCCCGATGGCGATGACCGCTCACATCACCTACACCGCGCTCGACGCCAATCGCTGCGCCACGCTTTCTCCGGATGTGATTGATTTCATTCGCCAGGATATCGGCTTCGGCGGCCTGCTGATGTCCGATGATCTGGGCATGCACGCGCTGGGCAACCCGCAGTCGGGCGGCCACCCGCCGGGCAGCAACGCCCTGCAGGATTTCGGCGCCCGCGCGCTCGCCAGCCTCGATGCCGGCTGCGACATCGCCCTGCATTGTTCGGGTGATTTCAATGAGATGCGTTCCATCGTCGAAGCCGCTCCGGTGATGAGCGACGCCGCCGCAACGCGCCTCGCTGCCGCCATGGCGTGGATGGGGAGCGGTGAAGCACGGGGCGATTACACCCCTGTCACCGAATGGGCCGCCGCCCGCGACGCTCTGCTGGCGCTGGCGTGATCGAAGCGGACGAGCAGTTCGATCTGCCGGTGCGGGCCGCACCGGAAACGGCCACGCTGATCCTGCAACTGGGCAGCTGGGAAGGCCCGCTCGATCTGCTGCTCACCTTGGCGCGGGCGCAAAAGGTTGATCTGGCGCAGATTTCCATCTTGGCGCTGGTCGATCAATATCTGGGTTTCATCCGCGACGCCAAGGCGCTCAGCCTGGAACTGGCCGCCGATTACCTCGTCATGGCCGCTTGGCTGGCCTATTTGAAATCGCTGCTGCTGCTGCCCAAGGACCCGGAGGCCGAACCCGATCCGGCTGAGCTGGCGCTGAAACTGCAATTCCAGCTGCAACGGCTGGAAGCCATGCGCGAATCCGGCCAAAAACTGCTCGCCCGCCCGCAGCTGGGCTGGGACATGTTCCGCCGCCCCAATCCGGAAGGCCTGGCCGAAGAGAAGCGCGCCACCTTTGAATGCAGCTATTATGATCTGCTTTCCGCCTATGGCGCCATCACCGCACGGCGCTCACGCTCCGTCCATGTCGTCCGCCGCCGGCCTGTGATGGCGCTGGATGAAGCCATTGAACGGCTTGAACATTTGTTGGGCCGCAGCATCGACTGGACGGAGCTGGTGCGCTTCCTGCCGGCCGATTTGGCGGACGAATCTTATGCCCGCTCGGTGCTGGCCTCCAGCTTTGTCGCCGCGCTGGAACTCACCCGCCAGGGCAAGGCGACGCTGAGCCAAGGCACCGCCTTTGCCCCCATCCTGCTGAGGGCCCGTCATGACTGACGAGACTGTGGATTTCGCCCTGACCCGCGCCTTGGAATCGATCCTGTTCGCCGCCGACGCGCCCTTGAGCCTGACCGAGATCACCCGCCATGTCGGCGAACGCGGCGACCTTTTGCCCACGCTGCGGGCGCTCGCCACCAGTTACGAACCGCGCGGCATCAACCTCGTCGAACGCGGCGGCAAATGGCAGTTCCAGACCGCGCCCGATCTCGGTCATTTCCTGCGCACCAGCCGCGAGATGGTGAAAAAACTCAGCCGCGCCGGCGTCGAAACACTGGCAGTGATCGCCTATCACGAGCCGGTGACGCGACCGGAAATCGAGGAAATCCGTGGGGTTGCGGTTTCCGGCGGCACGATCGACGTGTTAATGGAAGCTGGCTGGGTCCGCCCCGCCGGTCGCCGCGAAACTCCGGGCCGGCCGCTGCAATATGCAACGACGCCGGAATTCCTTGCCCACTTCAACCTCACCAGCCGGCGCGACCTGCCCGGCATGGCGGATCTGAAAGCCGCCGGCCTGCTCGACCGCGAGCCGCCGCGCGAACTGCCGCTGCCGCTGGGCGGGCGCGAGGAATGAAAAGCCCGCTCACGCCATGGGCATGAGCGGGCTTTGAATTTTCAGCGCAAGCGCAGGATCAGCGGCGGAACAGCGCCTCGCCCTGCTCCAGCGCGGTGCCGGGCGTGTTCGAAACCGGCGTTTCCGGCGCATTGGCGGCGGCATAACGTTCGGCCTGCAGCTGATTGATCAGCGCGGCGCGATCGGCTTCCACCTTCTCCGGATCGACAGTCGTATCGATACCGGCCTTCTTGGCGGCAGCGGCGACCAGCGCATCCATTTCGCGCTGGCTGGTCAGGCCCAGCGTCACCGGGTCACGCGGCTGCAGATTGGCGTAGTTCCAATGGCTCTTGTCGCGGATGGCGGCAATCGTCGTCTTGGTGGTGCCGATCAGCTTTGAAATCTGGCCGTCGGTGATTTCCGGGTGGTTCTTGATGATCCACAAGATGCCATCCGGCTTGTCCTGGCGCTTTGAAACCGGCGTGTAGCGCGGGCCCGACGTGCGGCGTGCCTGTTCCGGCATGCGCGAAATCTTGATGTCGTAATCCGGATTGGCTTCGCCCTTGTCCAGCTCTTCGCGGGTCAATTCGCCAGCGCGGATCGGATCGCGCCCCTTCAGCTTGGTGGCGGCGGTATCATCGGCGATCGCCTGGATTTCCAGGATGTGCAGGCCGCAGAAATCGGCAATCTGCGAAAAGGTGAGCGCGCTGTTGTCCACCAGCCAGGCGGCGGTGGCATGCTGCATCAGGGGCAGGGTGGTGGCCATGGTCTTGGCTCCTTTGCGGAATAAAAACAGCCGCCCCTTGCGGGACGGCTTGACACAGACAGCTTGTAATGGAGGGCGCACTGTGGCGCAAGGGCGCTCTATGTTGCCCTCCCCCGCCCAACTGGCTGCGCTTGATGCTGCCGATCCACTCAACTTCGCCCGCGCGCGCTTCCGCTTGCCACCGGGGATCGTCTATCTCGACGGCAACTCATTGGGGCCATTGCCCGCCGCCCTGCCCGAGCGCCTGGCACAGACAGTGGCAAGCGAGTGGGGCGAGGGCCTGATCCGCAGCTGGAATGATGCCGGCTGGATCGATCTGCCAGTCTCGTTGGGCGCCGCCATCGCGCCAATTGTCGGCGCCGAGCCCGCATCTGTGGTGGCCTGCGATTCGGTCAGCCTCAACCTGTTCAAGCTGGCCAGCGCGGCGCTGGCGCTGCGCCCTGGCCGCCGCACGATCCTGATGGAGGCCAGCGACTTCCCCACTGATGCCTATGTGATGCAGGGGTTGGCGCAGCTGGCCGGTGTCACGCTGAAGCGCGTCGAACGTGCCGATCTCGCCGCCGCGCTGGATGGCGATGTGGCGCTACTGCTGCTGACGCATGCGCATTACGTGACATCCCAGGTCCATGACATGGCCGCGATGAGCGCTGCTGCGCACAAGGCCGGCGCGCTCAGCCTGTGGGATCTGTCGCACTCGGCGGGCGCACTGGTGGTCAATCTCGATGCCGATGGGGCCGATTTCGCGGTCGGCTGTGGCTACAAATTTCTCAATGGCGGACCCGGCGCGCCGGCCTTCGCCTATGTGGCCCGCCGCCACTGGGACACGGCAGAACCGGCGCTCACCGGCTGGATGGGCCACGCCGCCCCCTTCGATTTCACCGCCGATTACGCCCCTGCCGCCGGCGCCCGTCGCCTGCTCACCGGCACGCCGCCGATCCTGGCCATGCGCGCGCTGGAGGCCGGGGTGGCAACGTTCGACGGCATCGATCTTGCCACCGCCGAGTCAAAGTCGCGCCAGCTCGTGCACCTCTTTGCCGCCGGCGCGGTAACGCTGCCCGGCGTCACAGTGGACGCGCCACCCGCTTTTCGCCACGGTGCCCACGTCATCATTCGCCATCCTGAAGCCCGTCGCCTGATGACCGCGTTGATCGCCCGCGGTGTCATCGGCGACATGCGCCCGCCCGATGCCATGCGTTTCGGTTTCCCGGCGCTGACCACCCGTTTTGCCGATATCGGCTTGGCGCTCGAGGCGTTGCAGGCGGTGCTGACCAGCGGCGAATGGCGGGAAGAGCGTTTCGCGCCAAGGGGTATCGTCAGCTGACCTGCAACACGATTTTCCCCACGTGTGTGCCAGCCTCCATCCGCGCATGGGCGGCGGCAGCTTCGGCGAGCGGGAACACCATGTCGGTCACCGGCGTCAGCCGCCCGGCCTCGAACGCCGGCCAGATCACGCCTTCCAGCGTTTCGGCGATCGCCGTCTTGAAGGCGATCGGGCGCGGGCGCAGCATCGAACCGGTCAGCACCAGCCGCTTGCGCATGACAAGCGCGAGGTTCACCTCGGCGGTCGGCCCGCGCTGGAAGGCGATGCTCACATGGCGGGCATCATCGGCCATGCAGGCGATGTTCTTCGGCACATAATCGCCGCCCACCATATCGAGCACGATGTCGACGCCCTTGCCGCCGGTCAGCGCCAGCACTTCGGCCGAAAAATCCTGGGCCTTGTAATTGATCGCGTGCGCCGCACCGTGTGCCACAGCCGCCGCGCATTTTTCATCGCTGCCGCAGGTGGCAATCGCCGTCAGCCCGACTTCCTTGGCCAGTTGCAGCGCGGTGATGCCGATGCCGCTGGTGCCGCCGTGGATCAGGATCGTCTCCCCCGGTCGCGCCCGGCCACGGTCCATCACGTTGGACCAGACGGTGAACCAGGTTTCGGGCAGTCCGGCGGCATCCGTCATCGCCATCCCGGCGGGCACGGGCAGGCACTGGCCGGCCGGCACGGTGCAATATTCGGCATAACCGCCGCCCGCCACCAGCGCGCACACCGCATCGCCCGGACGCCAGCGCGTCACCTCGCTGCCCACCGCCACCACGGTACCGGCGATTTCCAGGCCCATGATTGTCGGCGTGCCGGGCGGCATCGGATAGAGTCCCAGCCGCTGCAGCACATCGGGCCGGTTCACGCCGGCCGCCGCCACCTTCACCAGCACTTCGCCCGGCCCGGGCTGCGGGACGGGGCGGGAGACGGGTTGCAACACCTCCGGCCCTCCCGGTGCAGCGGGGTCGATGGCGGTCATGGTTGTGGGAATGGTCATGCGCCGGATATTGACAGGGCAGCCCGCGCGGTCAACCGTTGGACCATGTTCGACGAAGCCGACCTGCCCAAGAAGAAGAGTGACCTGCTGGCCGATCTGGCCCGCGAAGACCTCGACCGCCTCTCCATCGCCGATCTCGACGAGCGCATCGCCGGGCTGGAAGCGGAGCTGGTGCGCACGAAAGCCAAGCGCGAAGGCGCAGCGCAATTCCGCGCTGCCGCCGACAGCCTGTTCAAGAAGTAACCAACCATGACCACATCCCTGGGTACCCATGATTTCGTTGCGGACACGCGCAACGAGACGATCCTGATCAACGTCAATGGCCAGCTGCTCCGCCGCGCCGAGGCGATGGTGAGCGTGTTCGATTCCGGCTTCATGCTGGGTGATGGCGTGTGGGAAGGCCTGCGCGTCCACGCCGGCCGCATCGCCTTCCTTGATCAGCATCTCGATCGGCTGTGGGAAGGCGCCAAGGCCATCTACATGGATATCGGCATCAGCCGCGAGGAGCTGGAGCGGCGGATTTACGCCACCATCGACGCCAACGCGATGAGCGCCTGCCACATCCGCCTGATGGTGACACGCGGGCTGCGCTCGACGCCCTATCAGGATCCGCGCGTGGTGGTCTCACCCGCCACCATCGTCATCATCGCCGAGTACAAGGACCCGCTGCCCGCCACCATCGAGAAGGGCATCCGCCTCGCCACCGTGCACGTACGGCGCGGTTACCCGGACGTGCAGGACCCGAAGCTCAACAGTCATTCGAAGCTGAACTGCATCACCGCCTGCATCCAGGCGACGCAAGCAGGCGCGGACGAGGCGTTGATGCTCGATCCGCACGGGTTTGTGGCGACGTGCAACAGCACGCATTTCTTCATCGTGAAGAAGAACCGCCGCGGGGTGGAGGAAGTGTGGACATCGTCGGGCGATTATTGCCTCGCCGGCATCACGCGCGGCAACGTGATCGCGGTGTGTGAGGACAATGGCATCCCGGTTTTCCAGAAGAATTTCTCGCTGACCGACGTCTATTCCGCGAGCGAAGCCTTTGTGACCGGCACCTTTGCCGGCGTGGTGCCCGTGACCAGCATCGATGGCCGCAAACTGACCGATGCGCGCGGTCCGATGGTGGCGCGGTTGCAGGGCCTGTATCGCGCGTTGATCGAAGCCGACGTCACGGCGCGGGGCCGGCTGTGACCACCCGCATTGCAATGTGGTCAGGGCCGCGCAACCTGTCGACGGCGATGATGCGCAGCTTTGGCGCGCGTGGCGATTGCCATGTGAGTGACGAGCCGTTTTACGGCGCTTACCTGCATCACACCGGCGACGATCACCCGATGGCCGGCGACGTGATCGCCGACATGGACTGTGATTGGCACAGTGTCACCGCCGCGCTTTCCGGGCCGTGCGCGAAGCCAATATGGTACCAGAAGCACATGGTGCACCACATGGTCGGGGAGGTAGCACTGGGTGATCTGAAGGGCTTCCAACACGCCTTCCTTATCCGCGCACCGGAACGGGTGATCGCCTCCTACGCCGAAAAGCGGGAGGTGGTGACGGCGGAAGGCCTGGGGTTTGCCCAGCAGCGCGCCTGGTTCGAGGCGGAGGCCGACCGGCTGGGCCATGCGCCGCCGGTGGTCGATTCGGCCGATGTGCTGGCCGACCCGGCAGGGACGCTGTCCCGCCTGTGCGCGGCGCTGGGCATCGCGTGGACCGACTCCATGCTGCACTGGCCCGCCGGCCCGCGCGACACCGATGGCGTGTGGGCGCCGCACTGGTATGGCCGGGTGCTGGCCTCCACCGGCTTTGATGGCCACGAAGGGCCGCTGCCGGCGTTGACGGGCGAAGCGGCAAACGTGCGTGACGAATGCCGGCCGCATTATGAGTTCCTCAGCGCGCACAAGCTCTGACTCCATCCTGTCCATCACCGCGTCAAAAGCGACAGGTTGCCCAAGGCTGACGTGCGCGTAATCTGCGCCCCAATCATCTTTGGGGAGTAGACCCGTGAATTTCGATTTTTCCGACGAAGCCAAGGAACTCGGCGAACAGGCGCGCAAGTTGCTCGCCGAAAAGGCCGGCACGGGCCCGGCGCGCAAGGCGATGGCCGCTGACGCGCCGGCAATGGACGCCGCCCTGTGGAAAGAGATTGCCGAACTGGGCTGGACCGCCGCACGCGTGCCGGAAGCCCATGGCGGCCTTGGCCTCACAGTCGAGGAAGTCGCCCAGCTGGCTGAAGCCGCCGGTGGCAGCCTCGCCCATCTGCCGCTCGTCTCCACCCTGCTCGCCACCGAAGCGCTGGTGCTGGCCGGCACGGAAGCCCAGCAGGCCAAGTGGTTGCCCGGCATCGCCAGCGGTGAGATCATCGCCTGCGTCGCCTGGAGCGAACCCGGCGCGGTGAGCCCGGCCACGGTGAAGACCGTGTCCAGCGGCAGCGCCCTGACCGGCGTGAAGCAGCCGGTGGCCGATCTTGCCGTTGCCCATGTCGCCATCGTGGCGGCCGCTGGCGCCGATGGCCCGCAGCTTTACATTATAGACCTGAAGGACGCGCAATCGGCGGTGGTGGAAACAGTCGATCTCGTCCGCCGCCACGGCAAGCTGACACTCAGCGCCACCCCGGCCGAAGCGCTGGGCACGGCCGGCGACTATCAGGATTGGCTCGACCGCGCCGCCGTGATCCTGGCCTATGAAGCCATTGGCACCGCTGGCGCCGCGATGGCGATGACGGTGGATTATGCCAAGACCCGCGTCGCCTTCGGCCAGAAGATCGGCCGGTATCAGGCGGTCAAGCACAAGTGTGCGGACATGTATATCAAGCTGGAACTGGCCCGCGCCCACGCGCTGCATGGCCTCGCCATGATTGGTACCAATGGTGCCGAGCTGCGCCAGGTGGCGGCCGCCGCCCGCGTCGCCAGCCTGGATGCGCTGGCCTATTGCGCCGAGGAAAATGTCCAGCTGCACGGCGGTATCGGCTTCACCTGGGAAAGCGATTGCCAATTCTATTACCGCCGCAACCGGGCGCTGGTCGCCGCGCTTGGTCCGCGCGGCTGGTGGGCCGATCGGCTGGTGCGCGCGCTGGAACAGCGCAACAGCGCTGCCGCGTGACGAAATGCGCCTCGACAGATTGAGCGGTCGAGGGTGAAAACAGCTTCGGGAGAAACATCATGGATTTTAACGACGCCCCGCAGGAAGCCGAATATCGCGCCGTTGTGCGCGCCTGGCTGAACGAGAATGCCACCGAATATCGCGATCCGCCCCCGGAAGGCATGAAGCTGCCGGAATTCATCGCGCGATCCAAGGCATGGCAGGCCAAAAAGCACGCCGCCGGCTATACCGGCATCACTTGGCCCAAGATGTTCGGCGGCCAGGGCCTGACGCCCATGCACAGCATCATCTATGGCCAGGAAGAAAGCCGCTGGCACGTGCCGCAGGGCCTCTATTCCATTGGCTTGGGCATGTGCATCCCCACCGTCTTCACCCACGGCAACCCCGAAGTGGTGCAGCGTTATGTGCCCAAGGCGCTGCTGGGCGAGGAAGTCTGGTGCCAGCTCTTCTCCGAACCGGCGGCGGGCTCCGATCTCGCCGGCATCCGCACCAAGGCGGTGCGTGAGGGCGATGAATGGGTGATCGACGGCCAGAAAGTGTGGACCAGCTTCGCCCACGCCTCCGATTTCGGTATCGTCGTCTGCCGCACCGATCCGAACATGCCCAAGCACAAGGGCCTCACCATGTTCATCGTGAACATGAAGGCACCGGGCGTGACCGTGAAGGGCATCAAGCAGATGTCGGGCGGCAGCGATTTCAACGAAGTCTTCTTCGATGGCGTGCGCGTGAACGATTCGCACCGGCTGGGCGCCGTTGGCGACGGCTGGAAGGTGGCGTTGACCACGCTGATGCACGAGCGTTTGGCGGTCGGCGGCAAGCCGCGTTACGCGCCCGGCTATGAAACGCTGATGAAGCTGGCCAAGGGCGTGGAAGCGCCGGACGGCAGCCCCGCCATCGGTGCCAGCGACGTGCGCCAGAAGATCGCCCAAACCTACATCAACGATCAGGGCATCAAGCTCACCCAGATGCGCGCGCTGTCGGCCCTGTCAAAGGGCCAGGTGCCGGGGCCGGAACAGTCCATCTCCAAGGTGGTGGTCGCCAAGACCATGCAGGATCTGGCCAGCTTCGCGCTCGATCTGTCGGGCGGTGACGGCTTCGTGGCCGGCGCCGATGCCGATCCGGAACTGGCCAAGCTGCAGGGTTCGTACATCGGCTCGGCCGGCCTGCGCATCGCCGGCGGGACGGACGAAATCCTGCGGAACATCATCGCCGAACGCGTGCTCGGCCTGCCCGGCGACATGCGGCCGGACAAGGACACGCCGTTCAATCAGGCGGTACCGGCGTAAGCGACGGACAATGACATGGGGCGCTGGCCGATCGGCCGGCGCCCTTTTCGCGTCAAGCGGCCGGGCAGCCTTCCGGCACCGGCGCCAAGCTCAGCTCCGCCTTGGCCTTCAGCAGATCGGCCTTGTAATCCGTCGTGTCCTCGATCTGCTGATAGAGCGCGGTGGCCATCAGGCGGCCGCCGGTCACATCCGACGCCCAGTGCACCCGGCAGGCGATGCGCAAATCGCCCGT
The DNA here is from genome assembly GCA_027485735.1 of Sphingomonadales bacterium. Classification (GTDB taxonomy): domain Bacteria; phylum Pseudomonadota; class Alphaproteobacteria; order Sphingomonadales; family Sphingomonadaceae; genus Sandarakinorhabdus. The sequence goes on from JAIXQM010000113.1 coordinate 26,849, forward strand.
GGCCTTGCCAAACTTCAGCAGCGCGGCGCTGCGTTCCGGCCGCGCGTCCGACAGGATCAGGCCCCACAGCCAGCCGACCGCAGCATGGCCGGACGGATAGGCAAAGCCCAGCGCCTTCCCGCCGTCCTTCGCGGCATCCGGGTCGCAGGCCTTGCCCCTATCCGTGCTGAACGGGCGCGGGCGCTTGTAATAATCCTTGGCCAGGAACACGGCGCGGCCCAGATCGGTGCCGGCGCGCCGCAGCAGCGTCATCGTGGCCGGCGTCGTCTGCGGGGTGAGCGTGACGCCGAGCGCGCAGCTCACCGTTTTCACGAAACTCGGGCTGGTCACGCTCAACTGGCCGATGGCGCTCTGCCACAGTGGCCCGCCGATGCCGCGCTTGCTCTGGCGATAGAGGAATTTGTCGGCCTGCTCATCGGTGCTGCCGGCTTCGGGCGGCGGCGGCAACAGTCGCATCAGGGCCAGCGGCGGCCTGTCCGCCACATAACCTGAGGCCGCCGGTGCAGCGGCGGTCATCATGGGCTGGGCCGCCAGCGGCGCGGCAGTGAGCATCAGGGCTATCAGCATCAGGCGCATTTCAATCTCCCATGCAGGAAATCCATCATGGCGCGCCGCCACCGGGCTGACCAGTGCTTCCTGTTCGCCACTGCGACATTACAAACGTGTTGCAGTGGGCCGTTTGCCCCTTGATATCTGGCCCAGCCGGGCAGACATTGGCTGTAGGCCCTCCATACGGCCGGGCCGGCCAACGGCGCTCCTTTCCCCCGAACGGCGCGCCCCGGAGACGTTGATGCCCTCGTTCACCCGCGAACTCGAAAAGACCCTGCACAACGCGCTGGCCGAAGCCGCGCGCCGCACCCACGAATATGCCACGCTGGAGCATCTGCTGCTGGCGCTGACCACCGATACCCACGCCGCCCAGGTGATGAAGGCCTGCAATGTCGATCTGGAGGAACTGCAGGGCCAGCTGATCCGCTATCTCGATACCGAACTGCAGGCCCTGAAAGCTGATGCCAGTGTTGATCCGTCGCCCACTGCCGGTTTCCAGCGGGTGGTGCAGCGCGCCATCCTGCATGTGCAATCGTCAGGCCGCGAGGAAGTGACCGGCGCCAACGTGCTGGTCGCGCTGTTTTCCGAACGCGAAAGCCACGCGGTGTTCTTCCTGCAGCAGCAGGACATGACGCGGCTCGACGCGGTTTCGTTCATCAGCCACGGCATCGCCAAGTCTGGCCAGTCCGAAGCCAAGCCGCCCAAAGGCTCGGCTGATCGCGAAGAGCCGGAAGAAAAGCCGGCCAAGGCGGAGAAGAGCGACAAGAAGGGCGGCGAAAGCGCCCTCAAGCAGTTCACCGTCAACCTCAACGAGAAGGCCAAGATCGGCAAGGTCGATCCGCTGATCGGACGGCATGCCGAGGTGGACCGCACCATCCAGATCCTGTGCCGCCGTTCCAAGAACAACCCGCTCTATGTGGGTGATCCGGGCGTGGGCAAGACGGCGATCGCCGAAGGCCTGGCCCGCAAGATCGTCGAAGGCCAGGTGCCCGATGTGCTGCTGCCCGCCGTCATCTACAGCCTCGACATGGGCGCGCTGCTTGCCGGCACGCGCTATCGCGGTGATTTCGAGGAACGGCTGAAGAATGTCGTGAACGAGCTGGAAAAGCTCCCCCACGCCGTGCTGTTCATCGATGAAATCCATACGGTGATCGGCGCAGGCGCCACCAGCGGCGGGGCGATGGACGCATCGAACCTGCTCAAGCCCGCGTTGTCGTCCGGCGCGATCCGCTGCATCGGTTCGACCACCTACAAGGAGTTCCGTAACCACTTCGAGAAGGACCGCGCGCTGCTGCGCCGCTTTCAGAAGATCGACGTGAACGAGCCGAGCATCGAGGATTCGATCAAGATCCTGATGGGCCTGCGGCCTTCGTATGAGGAGCATCACAAGCTGAAATACACGGCCGATGCCATCAAGGCCGCAGTGGAGCTTTCGGCGCGTTACATCAACGATCGCAAGCTGCCCGACAAGGCCATCGACGTGATCGACGAAACCGGCGCGTCGCAGATGCTGCTGCCCGAGAACAAGCGCAAGAAGAGCATCGGCGTGAAGGAAGTGGAAGCGGTGATCGCCACCATGGCGCGCATTCCGCCCAAGAGCGTTTCCACCGACGACAAGACCCAGCTGCAGACGCTGGATGCCGATCTGAAGCGCGTGGTGTTCGGCCAGGATGCCGCCATCGAAAAACTGTCCAGCGCCATCAAGCTGGCGCGTGCGGGCTTGCGTGAACCCAACAAGCCGATTGGCTCCTACCTGTTTTCCGGCCCTACCGGGGTTGGCAAGACGGAAGTGGCCAAGCAGCTGGCCAGCATTCTGGGCATCCCGCTCACCCGCTTCGACATGTCGGAATATATGGAACGCCACTCGGTCAGCCGGCTGATCGGTGCGCCTCCCGGCTATGTCGGCTTCGATCAGGGCGGTCTGCTCACCGATGCCGTCGATCAGCAGCCGCATTCGGTGCTGCTGCTCGACGAAATCGAAAAGGCCCACCCCGATCTGTTCAACATCCTGTTGCAGGTGATGGACAATGGCAAATTGACCGATCACCACGGCAAGACGGTGGATTTCCGCAACATCATCCTGATCATGACCACCAACGCCGGCGCCGCCGACATGGCACGTGAAGGCATTGGTTTCGGCGCCACCACCCGCATCGGTGAGGACGAGGAAGCCATCAAGAAGATGTTCTCACCCGAATTCCGCAACAGGCTGGATGCCACCGTGCCGTTCGGTTACCTGCCGCCATCGGTGGTCGCCATGGTGATCGACAAGTTCGTGCTGCAGCTGGAAATGCAGCTGGCCGATCGCGATGTGCACATCAGCCTGACGGAAGAAGCCAAGGCCTGGCTGATCGCCCGCGGTTATGATCGCCTTTATGGCGCCCGCCCGATGGGCCGGCTCATCCAGGAGAAGATCAAGCAGCCGCTGGCCGAGGAACTGTTGTTCGGCAAGCTGGTCAACGGCGGCGAAGTGCGCGTGCACGTGAAGGACGAGGATCTGTCGTTCGAGATCGTGCCGGCGATCAAGAAGCTGAAGGCAAAGAAGGCCCCCAAGGCGCTGCCAGCGCCGGCCACGGAGGCCTGAAGATCATCACCCCCCGCCGGTCGCCCGGCGGGGGGGGGTGCTGGCCGCGGTCGTAATCGTTCAGCCTGCGGTCAGCCGGAAGCCGCCAATTTGGCCCTTGGAAGATTTGCAAGGGGAATCGGGCGATGATCGGGCAACTGGCATCACGCATCGGGTTCATGGCCCTGATGGTGGCGGCATTGATCGCTGCCGAACCCCGCCTCACCCTCGCCTTCGAACAGGTCGGCGATCCGCGGCCGCAGCGCTTTGCCCTCACCGGCGAGGTGATGGGCAAGGCGCTGGGACTGGTGATCAGCTGGTCGGGCGGGGGCCGTCAGCTTTTGCGCTGATCAATCCGCCGCGATCAACGCTTCCGCTTCCGCCACGCTGCGCGCCGCCAATATCTGCCGCGCCACCCCCATCGCGTGCCCGGCGCGCAGCATGGCAGCGAGCGCCTTTTGCCGGCTGGCCGGATCGTCAGTGCTCTCGCGCGCGAACGGCCCCAGCCGTTTCCTCCGGGCAAAGGCCAGCGCCGTGGCCAGCGCCGCTTGCTCATCAGGCGCCTCACCGCGATCAGCTTCGTCGACTCCAGCCGCGTGCAACTGCTCCGTCACCCGGCGATGCCCCAGGCCGCGCGCCGCCATCGCCCGGCTTTTCATGGCCGCAAAAGCGGCATCATTGACATAACCCAACTCTGCCAGCCGGTCCGCCAGCGCTTCCAGTGGGGCCGGCTGATCCCCGGCCCAGCCGCGCTCCTTCAACTTGCGGGCCAGATAGCGCAGCAATTTCAACCGCGTGGTGGCAAAGCGCGCGGCATAATGCAGGGCCAGATCCCGCAAGCCAGCCTCGTCCAGCGGCGGCGGGACCCGGCGCTCGCCACCGCGCTTTGGGCGGCCATTTCCTTGCTTTTCATCATCCATGCCACTTTCCTGCCACTTTCGGGCCGGAATTTGAACGCCCCCGCGTGCGAGAGCCATGATGTAGAAAAATGACATGCAACGCGGGCCGGGTCGGGCTCTGGCGTTGCGGCAAGGGAGATACCGATGGCCGACACCCCCCAGGCCGCTTCAGCCTCGACGCTGAAACCCACTGCCACCAGCGATGCGCTGCCGCAGCGCCGCTCCAATTTCGCCACGCTCGGTGATGCTCTGGATTACGCCGCGCAGGGGCAGAAGGGCTTCAACTTCCACGATGCCCGCGCCGATCTGGTGCGCGCTTACCCATTTTTCGAACTCGCCGCCGATGCCCGCCGCCACGCCGCGCACTTCATTGCCGAAGGCGTGCAACCCGGTGACCGCATCGCCCTGATCGCCGAAACCGGTGCCGGTTTTGCTGCCGCCTTCTTTGGCGCCATCTATGCCGGCGCGCTGCCGGTGCCGCTGCCGCTGCCGACCAGCTTTGGCGGCCGCGAAGCCTATGTCGATCAGATCCGGGTGCAGCTCACCAGCTGCGATCCGCTGATGCTGCTCTCCCCGCCCGGCCTTCACGATATCGTGAAGGATGCCGCCACCGGCCTGTGTGCCGCCCATGATTGGGACGAGTGGTTCAGCGGCGAAGCGCCCGACGTCGCCCTGCCCAAGGCCAAGCCGACCGACATCGCCTATCTGCAATATTCGTCGGGCTCCACCCGCTTCCCGCACGGCGTTGCGGTCACCCACGAAGCGCTGCTGGCCAATCTTTCGGCCCACGCCACTTGCACCCATGCCGCTGAAGGCGACCGCGTGGTGAGCTGGCTGCCCTGGTATCACGACATGGGCCTGGTCGGCTGCATGCTCGCGCCAATGTCCAACCAGGTGTCGGTCGATTATCTCGCCACCGAAGATTTCGCCCGCCGCCCGCTGTCGTGGCT
>JAIXQM010000003.1 GCA_027485735.1 Sphingomonadales bacterium
CGTTCGGCATAATCGGTGCGATCATGGTGGCTGTGACTGTCGATGAAGCCGGGGGCCAGCACCAGCCCCTTGGCGTCGATCACCTGCTCGCCGGCCAGCGGCTGCAAGGCGCCGACCGCGACAATGCGATCCTTGTCGATGCGCACGGCGACCTGCTGGGCTGGGGCGCCCGTCCCGTCATGGACGCTGGCCCCGGTGATCAAGGTGGAAGCCGCAGCAAGACTGTGCAGGCAGACCCCCAGCAACAGCATCATTGTTTGCGCCAAACGCCTGTTGCCCATGTTGCACCTGTTCAGCGCCAAGATGGCTGCCCCTGCCCTAGTGCTACAAAGCCGACACCGGGCTCGCAAGCGATTCCGGGCCCAGCAGTCCTCGCCATGACGAAGGGTGGACTCCCTGCGTTCACGGCCTAACATCCCGGCCACCGGCACTTCGGGAGACAGATCATGGCGTACGACGGCTACACCCTCATCGATGTGCAGCGCGATGGCCCGCTGGTCACGGCGACAGTCAACAATCCGCCGATCAACCTGATCACCATGGCGCTGTTCGGGGAACTGGCGCGGCTGGCGGAAGAACTGGAAGCCGATCCGGCGGCACTGGTGTTTGTGCTGAAAAGCGCAGACCCGGATTTCTTCCTGGCCCATTTCGATGTCGCCGCGCTGATCGCCATGGCTGATGCACCGGCGCCGCCAACCGACGATGCCAACGCCTATCACGCCATGTGCCACCGGTTCCGCACCATGGACAAGGTGACGATAGCGCAGATCGAAGGCCGCGTCGGCGGCGGCGGCGCCGAACTGTCGATGAATTTCGACATGCGTTTCGGCGTCATAGGCAAGACCGTGATCAACCAGATGGAAGTGCCGATCGGCATCTTGCCCGGCGGCACCGGCACCCAGAATCTGCCGCGCCTGGTTGGCCGCGCACGGGCGATGGAGATCATATTGGGCGGCATCGACGTGGATGCCGAAACCGCCGAACGCTGGGGCTGGCTGAACCGCGCCCTGCCCGCCAACGCGATCGACGCGCATGTGAATGCGCTGGCCCGCCGCATCGCCAGCTTCCCGGTGGAGGCGGTACGGCTGGCCAAACAGTCCGTGGATAGCGCGACACTGCCGATGGCGGAGGGCTGCCAGCAGGAAGCCGACTTGTTCCAGACGCTGCTGTTCAGCAATCCGGCCCGACACGCCATGCGCCGCTTCCTGGAACTGGGCGGCCAGACGCGGGACGGCGAACTGCGGGTGGCCGAGATCAGTGGAGCGGTGGCGCAAGGCTGACTTGTCGCCGCCGCTTCGCAGGGAGCCAACCTGCACCCGCCCTGAAACGCGGCCGAGCGCTTGCGGCGGGTGCAGGTGCAGGCTCGTCGCGCCGTCCAACGCAGCAAACCTGTTGGCCCCTCTCCTGTTGCGTCCGTCAACGCGACTTTTCGGCTGCGCCAAGCCCAGCCACCCCCGCCTCGCTGACAAAGACAAGCTTATTCCTACAATGCTGATAGACAATAAGCGCCCGGCTTGGGCACAGTAAAGCCGGGCTTCACATCAACCCGGCTTGCCAATCCGCTGGACAGATGACCCGCGCCGGAGCGCCCGAGCCTCGGAACCCTGCGATACAGCAAGGCGCGTCAGAGCGCCCCGTGGCAGTGCTTGAACTTCTTGCCGGAACCGCACGGGCATTCGGCGTTGCGGCTGATGGTCTGACGCCATTCCTCGACCTCTTCCGGATCGATGTCGATCATTTCGGCGGCGCTCTGCGCGGCGGAGAGCATGCCGGCGGGCAGGGCCGAACCGAAGGCATCGAAGTTCAGCGTCGGGCCGGCTTCGTTCTGGCCGGTGGCCGGATCGATGTGGGTGGTGATGAACGACGGCAATTCCTGCGGCGGTTCGTCAGCCTGCAGCGCGAACTGTGCATTGGCCAGCATGCGCGTCACGTCTTCGCGCACATTCTGCAGCATGCGTTCGAACAGGGCGAAGGCTTCGCGCTTATACTCGTTGATCGGCGTCTTCTGGGCATAGGCGCGCAGGTGGATGACCGAACGCAGCGAATCCAGCGTGGCCAGATGCTCCTTCCAGTGATGGTCGAGCGCCTGCAGCAGGAAGCTTTTTTCGATGCTGATCCATGTCTCAGCCGGCAGTTCGGCGGCCTTGGCGGCCACCAGCGAATCGGATTGTTCGATCAGGCGATCGACCACGATTTCGGGATCGATGCCCTCTTCCCTGGCCCAGGCAGAAACATCGACCGACAAGCCCAGTGTGCCAGTCACATCTTCCTGCAGGCCCGCCACATCCCATTGTTCGGGGTAGCTGCCGAGCGGGCAGCGGGCAGCAACAATGGCGTTCACACTTTCGTGGCGCATGTCGATCACGACATCGCCGACGGTTTCCGAATCCATCACGTCGGCGCGCTGTTCATAGACCACCTTGCGCTGGTCGTTCATCACGTCGTCGTACTGCAGCAGCTGCTTACGCACGTCGTAGTTGCGGGCTTCCACCTTCTTCTGGGCGGTTTCGATGGCTTTCGAAATCCACGGGTGGATGATCGCCTCGCCCTCTTCCAGGCCGCTGTTCATCAGGCGGGTCAGCATGTTTTGCTGGCCGAAGATGCGCAGCAGATCATCGTCGAGCGACAGATAAAAGCGCGACAGGCCGGGATCGCCCTGGCGGCCTGAACGGCCACGCAGCTGGTTGTCGATGCGGCGGCTTTCGTGACGCTCGGTGCCGAGCACGAACAGGCCGCCATTGGCCTTCACCTGCTCGCGTTCGGCCAACACTTCGGCCTTGATCCGGGCTTCGGCGGCCTCGCGCTCCGGCCCTTCCGGCATGCCGGCCAGTTCGCGGGCGACGCGGGCTTCCTCATTGCCGCCCAGCTTGATGTCAGTCCCACGGCCGGCCATGTTGGTGGCAATGGTGACGGCGCCGATGCGGCCGGCGTCTTCCACGATCACGGCTTCCTGCTCGTGATAACGGGCGTTGAGCACCACGTGCTTGACGTCCTGCTCCTTCAGATAGTCCGACAGCATCTCGCTCTTTTCGATCGAGACGGTGCCAACCAGCACCGGTTGGCCGCGTTCCTGGGCGCCGCGGACGGCCTTCACGATCGCCTTGAACTTGTCTTCGGCGTTCTTGTAGAATTCGTCGTCCACATCCTTGCGCAGCACCGGCACGTTGGTGGGAATTTCCACCACGTTCAGCTTGTAGATGTCGAAGAATTCCGCGGCTTCGGTGGCCGCCGTACCGGTCATGCCGCCCAGCTTGGGATACATGCGGAAATAATTCTGGAAGGTGATGCTGGCCAGCGTCTGATTTTCCGGCATGATCTGCACGCCTTCCTTGGCCTCCACCGCCTGGTGCAGACCTTCGGACCAGCGGCGGCCATCCATCATGCGGCCGGTGAATTCATCGATGATGGTCACCTTGCCATCGCGCACGATATAATCCGTGTCGCGGCGGAAGATGACGATGGCGCGCAGCGCCTGGTTCAGGTGGTGCACCACCTGCGTATTCTCGAAATCATAGAGATTTTCGCCTTCCAGCAGCCCGGCAGCGGAGAGCATGCGCTCCACCTTTTCGGTGCCGGCTTCGGTGAGGATAACGGACTTCTGCTTTTCGTCGACCTCGACATCCTCGCGGACCAGTTCCTTCACCACGGCGTTGACCTGGGTGTAGAGCTGCGACTTGTCGTCGGTGGGGCCGGAGATGATCAGCGGGGTGCGGGCTTCATCGACCAGCACGCTATCGACTTCATCGACCACGGCGAAATTGAACGGCCGCTGCACCATCTGTTCGCGCGTGTATTTCATGTTGTCGCGCAGATAATCGAAGCCGAATTCGTTGTTGGTGCCGTAGGTGATGTCGCACGCATAGGCGGCGCGGCGCGTCTGATCATCCAGGTTGGGCACGATCACGCCGACGCTGAGGCCCAGGAAGCGATAGATCTGGCCCATCCACTGCGCATCGCGGCTGGCGAGATAATCATTCACCGTCACCACGTGCACGCCCTTGCCGGACAGGGCATTAAGATACACCGCCAGTGTCGCCACCAGCGTCTTGCCTTCGCCGGTGCGCATTTCGGCGATTTCGCCGCGATGCAGCACGATGCCGCCGATCATCTGCACATCGAAATGCCGCATGCCCAGCACGCGCTTGGAGGCTTCGCGCACGGTGGCAAAGGCTTCGGGCAGAATATCATCCAACGACTTGCCGGCTTCGAGCTCAGCCTTCAGCTTGGGCGTCTGCGCCTGCAGTTGGTCATCGGTCAGCGCACTGATCTGGTCTTCCAGACCAGCAATGCGCATGACGATCGGCCGCAGCGACTTCAGATAGCGATCATTCGACGATCCGAAAATCGCCTTCGCGACCTTGTTCAACCCGAGCATGAAAATCCTGACTTGGCGAAACCTTGGCGTGCCGCGCGTAACAGGGTGGCCCGTTACACCGGTGGCATGGTGGGCGATGTAGGGTCAGTCACCCTTTTCGTCAATGAAGCCGCAGCCTCCTGCCCGCGCTTGGCGCGCCGCTTGTCGCGCCGCAAGCC
>JAIXQM010000195.1 GCA_027485735.1 Sphingomonadales bacterium
CCCAAATACATCGAGACGTGGGGGGATCGCGACGCCCAGTTCAATCCGCCGGAATCGGCCTACCGGCGCACCGGTGACGGCCTGCTCGAACGGATCCCGACCGGCACCGACGAGAGCGATGACGACGATAGCACGATCGAACACCAGCCACTGCCGGTCACTCAGCGGTTCACGGGCCGGCTGACCGTGCTGACCGGACCGCAGAATGGATCGGGCGCCACCATGACCATCGCCTGGCTTAAGGATCGGCGCGACGTGACGCTGGTGGGGGAGGATACTTCGGGCAGCGCGGAGGGGCCGACGGCGGGTAACATCTTCAACCTTGCGCTACCTGAAAGCCACATTCGCGTGCGGGTGCCGCAGTTCAGAAGCTTCACCAATATCAAGCAATTCACGCCCCGTCGGGGCATGAAGGCGGATGTGCAGGTAGTGCCGACCCTGGCCGATTTCGAAGCCGGCCGGGACCGCGCGGTGGAAGTGGCGCGCAGCCTGCCGGCGCCGCCGGTCGATACCGCCGCCACGCTCACCGCCGCGCTGGCCGGCAACTGGGCCGGCACGCTCGACTATCGCGATTATGGCAATGACAGCCGCGTTACCTTGCCGACGCTGATGAGCGCCAATGGCCTTAGCATCGCCTGGACGTTCGACGATGGCCCCGGCAAGACGGTGCGCTCCGGCGAGAACTGGTCCTTCACGCCGGATGGCAAATCGCCGGTGATAAAGGGAGGAAAATCCAGTGAAACCATGGCCATCGCCGAATTCCGACGAGGTGCCAATGGCAGCGTCACGCTGGTCGCTGATGGCAGCGGCGAAGAAAATGGCCGCAAGGTGATGGTGCGGGAAATCCTCACCCGCGATGGCCCGGTGCTGCGGCTGACCCGGATGAGCCGCGCGGCGGGCCAGCCGTTCATCATGCGCCACAGTTACCAATTGCGGCTCGCTGCCTGAGGGGCTGGCCCTGCGCCGGCCTGCATGGCAAGAAACGCCCATGCAGGCTGGGACCACCATTTTCGAGCATATGTCGGGCTTGGCCCGGCAGCATGATGCCATCAATCTGGGGCAGGGCTTTCCGGATTTCGGCTGGTCAGATGCAGTGCTGGCGGCGGGAGCCGATGCAATTACAACGGGTTATAACCAGTATCCACCGATGCGCGGCTTGCCGGAACTGCGCCGTGCGGTGGCGGATTTCTATGGCCGGGGGCAGAGGCTGGACCTTACGCCGGCACAGGTGATCGTCACATCCGGCGCCACTGAGGCACTGGCAGCGAGCATCATGGCAGTGGCGGGGACCGGCGATGAGGTGATCCTGTTCGCGCCGGCCTATGATGCCTATGCGCCGCTGGTGCAGCGGGCAGGCGCTCGGCCGGTGTGGGTGGAACTGCAGCCGCCCTACTGGCAGGCAAGCGCCGCGGCGATTGCAGCCGCGATTACGCCGGATACCCGCGCTATCCTGTTGAACACGCCACACAATCCCACCGGCGGCATGGCCGGCCCGGCGATGCTGGCGGCCATCGTGGAGATGGCCCGCAAGCATGACCTGACCATCATCAGCGACGAGGTGTGGGAGGAAGTGATCACCGGCGATGCGTCGCACGTCTCGCCCTTCACCCTGGCGCCGGAGCGCACGATCAAGATCGGATCGGCCGGCAAGCTGCTGGCGCTGACCGGCTGGAAGGTGGGCTGGGTGGTGGCCGAAGCGGCGCTGGCGGAGCGGGTGGCGCAGGTTCACCAATATCTCACCTTCACCACCGCCCCGCCGCTGCAGACCGCCGTTACCGCCGGTTTGGCGCTGCCCGATGCCTGGTTTGCGGCCGCCCGTGTCCGCTTTGTGACGGCGCGGGACCGGCTTGTGACGGATCTTGCCCGCCACGGCTGGAAATTGCTGTCAACGCAGGGCAGTTACTTCGTGATGGCCGATCTGGCGGCTTCGGGCATCAAGATGGGCGACCGCGATTTCTGCGAGGCCGCGGTGATCGATCCCGGCATTGCCGCCATCCCGCTTTCGGCCTTCATGCCCGATGGCCGGCAGACGCCGTTCATCCGGCTGTGCTTCGCCAAGTCTGATGCCATCCTGGATGAAGGCGCGGCGCGGCTGAACCGGGCAAGGGCGATGTTTGCGGCCTGAGCCTTGCGTGTATTGTCCAACTAATGCAGTGTGGCCGCGCAACAGGGGAGACAGGATATGGCCGAACAGCGTCTGCGCAGCGGGGAAGTGGTTCGCACTGGGATCGGCCTTGGCTCGGCCATAGCCGTCACCATCAGCTGGAGCCTGCACAAGTCGCTGCTGTGGGTGATCATCCACGGGCTGCTGTCGTGGTTCTACGTGATCTATTACGCGCTCACCCGTTAAGCCGCCCGGCGGTTCTCCAGCACTTCGGCAAAGCCGCGGAACAGCGCTTCGAAATGCGCATCAATGGTGCGGGCGAAGGGTGCCGCCGCCACGGCATTGGCGCGCATCGCCGGCAGCCCAGGGATGGCGTCTGCAATGGTGCTGGCCAGGCTGGCGGCATCCAATGACTTGAACGCCATGCCGATGCCCGGTTCGAGTTGATCATATGCCGCGCCTGCATCCGGCACGATCAGCGGCAGGCCGCTGGCGCGGGCTTCGGCGCAGGCGATCCCGAAGGTTTCGGCCGGCGCGCCGTGCACCATCATGTCGGCACTGGCGAGGATGCGGGCGAATTCCGGGCGGTCGCGAACCGGGGCGATCAGCTGGATATGTGGGTTTTCGCCGACCGCGCGCGCCACGGCGGCGCGGGCATGGCCATCGCCCAGGATGATCAGACCCAGCGGCCGGCCGTAACTGGCGGCGGTCACGCCGGCGATCACCATCGGCCATTGTTTTTCATGGCTGTGCCGGCCCACGCCGATCAGCAGCGTGGCGTCTGGCGGCAGGCTGCATTGGGCGAGCAGGCGGGCGCGCAGTTCTGCATCACGATTGGCCGGGGAGAACACGCCTGGGTCCACCCCCAGCGCATTGTCGACCACATGTGTGAGCCCACCATCGCGCAGCCGTTTCGACAGGCTCGGCGCCGCCGAGATGACCTGATCATAGCGGGCGTCGAGCCGGCGCAGGTAGCGCCAGAACCAATCGAAGCTGCGGTCGATCGTCTGGCGCGGCAGGAAGCCATCGAGATAGCGATAGACCCAAGCCGACAGCGGCTCGGCGTGCATGAACAGGCTGCGCGGCGCGGCGCCCGGCCAATCGGCCACGGCCGCCGCACTGCCCCATGGCGAGGAGCACTCGATGAAATCCGGCTGCAATTCATCCAGCGCATCGTGGATGATCCGATCACTGGCGAAATAGAAATAGTTGCGATCCAGCGGGAAGCGCGGGCTCTTGATGTTGACCAGCCGCGCCTTGCCCACTTCGCGCACGCTGTCGTCGGCGCCCGGCACCACCACGGTCAGCCGCACACCGTGCTTTTCCGCCACTTCCAGCTTGCGGTGGGTATAGGTGCGGATGCCGCCACCCTGCGGGGAATAAAGCGCCGAGATGTCGACGAGATGCATGGGTGAAGCGATACTCCTGCACCTGTGCTTGGCGCAATCCGGTCAATCTGCCGGGCCGCGCCTGCGGTCAAGCCCCGATCAATCGCTTCTGATCAATCGCCGTCCCGTAACGGGCCGAAGCTGAACAGGCCACGGCGGTAGTTGAGGCGGATGGAAATCGCCGTCAGGCCCGGCCCGGCCTGGAAACGGGTGGCGGCGGCCTTGGGCTTGGACAGGCCCAGCCGCGGGTTGTTGGGAAAGCCCACGCCATCAGTGGACAGGCCGAACTTCCGATTGGAATCGCGGTCATGCAGCAGCGACAGCGTGTAGGCGCCGGGGCCGGGGGTGCGCACGCACAATTGCACGGCACCGGCCTGCGGCAAGGGCATTTCCACCCGGCGGAAGGTCTTGCCCTGGTTGATCAGGATATTGTCGTCCTGCAGGAAATCCTGATCATTATCGGGATACAGCTCGGCGCGCAGGGTGCCGCGCCGGTCCTTCAGGCCCACAACCGTCACGATCACCGCCGAACCGGCTTCGTTGGGCCGGCACTGGCCTTCAGCTTTTCCCAGATCGGGATTGGATTCCACCTGCGCGCACGCCGCCGCAGGGATCAGCACCATCAGTGCTGCCAGCCAGACCATCTTCATTTCTTGCGCCATCCAGCCGCTTCGCCGCTCACCAGCAACAGGCCAAGGCCCAAATGCGTTGCGAGCAGCAGGCTGGCCATCATCGCCATCAGCGCGCCCACTTCGGCATCCTGGCCGATCATGAACACCGCCAGCGCGGCAAACACCACATCCTTGTTGGGCAGGAACGGCAGCCGCGACAGCAGCATGCGCATGGCCGAAAGCAGCACCCACAATTCCACCGATTCCGCCGGCAGCGCCAGGTGCCAGCACAGCCCGGTGAGCACCAAGGTGGCAATCACCCGCGCGGTCTGCACGAAGGTGACAACCCAGAGATCGGGCGCCGGCAGGCTGAACAGCTTTTTGCGGAAGAACAAGACGCCGCTGGAAATCACCAGCATCAGCGCCACAGAAGCGAAGAAGGCGGTGGAATCGATTCCGAGATGCAGCGTATCAAGCAGCGGATAGGCCAGCACCATCAGCACCAGCGTCACGGCATTGGCCGCCATGGCCGACAGGATGGCAACATCCTTCACGGCGCCGAACGGCGCCGAGGTCATGCTGGTACGCTGCCGCGCCCAGGTGTAGAAATAGAGATCGCCGACATAACCGGTGATCAGTTCGTTGCCGATCAGCTTGCGCAGCAGCGCGAAGAAGCCGGCGACCGGAATCTGCCACAGCCGGCGGAAAATGGCATAATCGCCGAGCGGCCCGGCAAAATAGGACAGCGCAAACACCAGCCAGAAGGCCGGCGAGCTTGGCACGATGGCCGCCACGCGCGCCAGATCGAGCTGCGCCAGTTGCAGCATTGCGGCCACCAGCACGGCAAGCGTGATGATGGTGCCAACCCACCAGGTCCAGCCGCGTTCGCTGCGCGGCAGGGCGGGCAGGCTGGGCGGCAGGCTATCGGGGCCTGCCGGGGCAGTTGCAGCGTCGGTTCGAAGCATTTCTGGGGCCAAAATCCTAACTCTCGCCGGCCCTAGAGGCCCAATATGGCAATTTGACGACCGTGCAGCGGCGGATTTTGCCGGATTGGTGCCCTATTTCCCTCATGCCCGGTTCATCACAGCAGCGGCGCGATGGCCGCCAGCAGGGCCGGAGCGCGGCCGGGGTGGCAGATCAATATATCAGGCGTGAGCGCACGCGGCTGGTTGAACACCAGCGGGCTGCCATCAACGCGGCTCACCCACAGGCCGGCGGCCTGGGCCACCGCAGCGGGTGCGCCGCTGTCCCATTCGTGCATGTCGCCCTGGTGCAGATAGACGTCGGCCTCGCCGCGCAGCACGGCCAGCGTTTTCGCGCCGGCGCTGCCCATCGGCACGAGTTCGCAGCCGATGCTGGCCGCAAGCGCATCGGCACAGGCGGCGGGGCGGCTGCGCGACACGACGATGCGCAGGCGTGCGGCTTCGGGATGCAGCGCGGGCGGGTGCTGGGTGCAGATGGTCTGATTCAACGCGGGTTGCGCCACCGCGCCATCGGCGATGCGGCCATCGATGCTGAGCGCCACGTGCACCGCCCAATCATCGCGGCGTTCGCCATATTCGCGGGTACCGTCCAGCGGATCGACCAGCCAGACACGGGCGTACTGCAGCCTGGCCAGATCGGGCGCTTCTTCTTCCGACAGGATCGCATCATCTGGGCGCAGCCGGCGCAGCTCGGCGACGAGGAAGGCATTGCTGATGCGGTCGCCTTCGGCACCCAAAGCCTTGCCTTCAGCCGGGCCGCTGCGCAGTTCCAGCAGCTTCTGCCCGGCGGCGTGGGCGAGGTGGCGGGCGAGTTCGGCGTCAGTCATGCGGGCTCCCTGCCAGCGAAGGGGGCAGGCGGCAAGGGGGGCGGCAAGCGCATCAATGCTGATGGATGGCCTTGATCACCTGGAAGGCGCGCATGCCTTCCGGCCCGTCCTCGCTGCCGTGACCTGAATCTTTCACCCCGCCAAACGGCGAATCCGCCGCGCTCATCGCCATGGTGTTGATGCCGACCATGCCGGATTCGACCGCATCGGCCATCAGATTGGCGGTGCGGGCATTTTCGGTGAACAGATAGGCGGCAAGGCCGAAGGGCAGCCGGTTGGCCTCGGCGATGGCGTCCTCCATCGTGCTGACCCGGTGGATGAGCGCCACCGGGCCAAACGGTTCTTCGTTCATCAGGCGGGCAGAAAGCGGCACATCGGCGAGCAGGGTGGGCGCCCAGAAATTGCCGGTGCTGCCCACACGCTCGCCGCCGGCCAGCAGGGTGGCGCCCTGTGCCAGCGCATCGCCGATCAGGCTTTCCATCGCCAGCGGCCGGCGCGGGTTGGCGAGCGGGCCCATCTGGGTGGCGGCATCGAGGCCGGGGCCGACGGTGAGACCCTTGGCCCGCTGCGCCATGGCGGCGGCAAAGCGATCGGCAATGGCTTCGTGCACGATCAGGCGGGTGGGGGAGACGCAGACCTGACCGGCGTTGCGCCATTTGAAGGCCGAAACCATGGTGACGGTCTTTTCGATGTCGCAATCATCCCACACGATCACCGGGCCGTGGCCGCCCAGTTCCATGGTGGTGCGCTTGGCGCCGTCAGCCGCCAGCCGCATCAGATGCTTGCCCACCGGCACGGAGCCGGTGAAGCTGATCTTGCGGATGACGGGGCTTGCAATCAGGTGGCGCGAGACCGTGTCGGGCACGCCGAACACCATCGAGGCGACGCTGGCGGGCAGGCCGGCATCGATGAAGCATTGCAGCACCAGAACGGCCGTGCCCGGCGCTTCTTCGGGCGGCTTGATGATCATCGAACAACCGGCGGCCAGCGCGGGGGCGAGCTTGCGCGCCGGGTTGAGGATCGGGAAGTTCCACGGGCACAGCGCCAGCGACGGCCCGACCGGTTCGTGGATGACCAGGCTGCGCTGCCCGGTGGGGCGGGTGAGCACGCGGCCATAGTTGCGGCGCACTTCGCCGGCGTAGAAGTCGACCAGCGCGGCGCTATACGCCAGCTCGGCCCGGGCTTCGGCCAGCGGCTTGCCCTGTTCCAGCGTGGCGGTGGTAGCGATGATCTCCACCCGTTCGCGCATCAGGCGGGCAGCGCCGGCCAGCACGGCGGCCTTTTCGTCCACGGATGTGGCCCGCCACAGCGGGTACCCCCGCGCGGCGGCATCGAGCGCGGCATCCAGATCGGCGGTGGTGGCCAGCGGCAGTTCGGCCAGCACGGCGCCGGTGGCGGGGTTGACCACCTGGTGCGTGGCGCGTCCTTCGCCGGAGAGCCAGTGGCCATCGATGAACAGGGCAGGGCGGGCAGGATAATCGGTCATGCGGGGAGTCTCCTTGTCTCCTCTCTAATGGAACCAGCTTGCCAGCCAAGAGCGGCGAGGGCAGGCTGCACAAAAGTTTGGGGAGATGGGGATGGAGAAGCCGGGAGGCGCGCCGCATCCGCGGCTGCTGCTGTGGACGCTGTTGGTCGTCTATATCTTCAACTTCATCGATCGGCAGATCGTCGCCATATTGGCCGAACCGATTTCGCGTGATCTGCAATTGTCTGACAGCCAGTTGGGCCTGCTGACCGGGCTCGCCTTTGCGCTCTTCTATGCCACGCTGGGTGTGCCGATTGCGCGGGTGGCCGATAATGGCCGCAGCAACCGCAGCCGGATGATCGCCGTGTTCGTGGCGGTGTGGTCGGTGATGACGGCGCTGTGCGGGGTGGCGCAGAATTTCTGGCAGTTGCTGTTGGCGCGCATCGGGGTTGGCGTGGGGGAAGCCGGCTGCACGCCCACCGCGCATGCGCTGATTGCCGACAGCCTGCCGCCGGAAAAACGCGCCGGCGGCATCGCCTTTTTCGGGCTGGGCATTCCCATTGGCGGCCTTTTGGGCACGCTGATTGGCGGCGGCATGGCCGAAGCGCTGGGATGGCGAGAAGCCTTCTGGGTGGTGGGCATACCCGGGCTGCTGCTGGCGGTGTTCGTGTGGTTTTTCCTGAAGGATCCGCGCCTTGGCCGCGCGGCACCGGCCGATGCGCCGCCACGGCTGTCGATGTGGGCAAGCCTGAAATTGCTGGCGACCTCGCCGGCCTATTGCCTGGTGCTGTCGGGCGCGTCGCTGGTGGCGTTCCTCAGCTATGGCAAGGGCGTGTGGGTGCTGGTCTATTTCCAGCGCACCCACAAGCTTTCGGTTGGGCAGACGGCGCTCTGGGTGGGCGTGATCCTGGGCATTGCCGGCATCGTCGGCACCTGGCTCGGCGGCTGGGCGGCGGACAAGTTCGGTTCGAAGGATCGTCGCCACATGCTCACCTTGCCGGCCTGGGCGATGGTGCTGGCGGCGCCCATATTGTTTGCCGGCTACATGGTCGATGATTGGCGGCTGGCGATTGCGCTGCTCGTGCTGCCTACCATCGCCAATTCGGCCTATTATGGCCCGGCCTATGGCGCGGCGCAGGTGCTGGCGCGGCCCGATACGCGGGCGATGGCGGCAGCGTGGATGGTGTTTGCGCAGAATCTGATCGGGCTTGGCCTTGGCCCGCTGCTGTTCGGTGCATTGTCTGACATGCTGAAGCCGGAATATGGTACGCAATCGGTGCGCATCGTGCTGTATTTCGCGGCGTGGGCGGGTCTTGTCCCGGCGCTGCTGTTCTGGCTCGGCGCGCGCGCACTGGGCCGCGAGGCCAATCAAAAGGAAGCCATGAATGCGAGTGTTGCGCACGCCGGATGAGGCCTTTGCCGGCCTCACCGATTATCCCTTTGCCCCGCATAATCTGGAGATCAAGGACCGGGCGACGGGAACGCCCTTGCGCCTCCATTATGTTGATGAAGGCAACCGCGAGGCGGCACCGATCCTGCTGATGCATGGCGAACCGAGCTGGAGCTATCTCTACCGCAAGTTCGTGCCGCCGCTGGTCGCCGCCGGCCACCGCGTGGTGGCGCCCGATCTGATCGGTTTCGGCAAATCCGACAAGCCGGCGGATCGCAATGATTACACGTTCGAACGCCATGTCGAATGGATGAGTGACTGGCTGACTGCGCTCGACCTGACCGACATCACCCTGTTCTGCCAGGATTGGGGCGGTCTGATCGGCCTGCGCCTTGTCGCAGCCTTTCCGGAGCGTTTTGCCCGGCTGGTGATCGGCAACACCGGGCTGCCGATCGGCACCGGCTGGTCGGAGGGCTTCAGCGCCTGGCTGGCGTTCAGCCAGCGGGTGGAGACCTTCCCGGTCGGCTTCATCGTCAACGGCGGCTGCACCCGCGATCTGACGCCCGCTGAAGTTGCCGCCTATGAAGCGCCCTTCCCGGATGAAAGCTTCAAGGAAGGCGCCCGCCAATTCCCCACGTTGGTGCCGATCACGCCGGAACATGCCAGCGTGCCTGAGAACAAGGTGGCGTGGGAGGTGCTGGGCCGTTTTGAGAAGCCCGTCGTCACCTGTTTTTCCGACAAGGATGCCGTCACCCACGGCGGCGAGAAAATCTTCATCGAACGCGTGCCCGGCGCCAAGGGCCAGCCGCACACGATCGTGCAGGGCGGCGGGCATTTTTTGCAGGAAGATGCGCCCGAAGAGCTCGTGCGCATCATTCTTGATCACATCAACCGGGGGTAAGACACATGCAGGTGAAGAACGAAACCGCGCCGCGGCCGGAACTGGCACAGGCGTTTTTCAGCGATGCCGATCATGGCCCGATGGTGATGGTCAATTTACTGAAGTTCAAGGACAAGTCGACCTATCCCGATGGCAGGGATCCCGAACTGTCGGGCCGTGATGCCTATAACCGCTATGGCGCCGGCGTGGTGGCCTGCCTTGAAAAGGTCGGCGGCCGGGTGGTCTATTCCGGCCCGGTGTCGGGGATATTGCTCGGCGATGTCGAGGAGATGTGGGATGCCGTCGCGCTGGCTTACTACCCCAGCCCGCAGGCGATGCTGCAGATGGTGGCGCTGCCCGAATATCAGGCGATCGAGATCCACCGTTATGCCGGTCTGGCCGGGCAACTCAACATCCGCACGAAGGCGCCGCAATGAGCCTGAATTTCGATCTCTTCTGGTCGTTCCGTTCGCCCTACTCCTACCTGCTGCTGCCGCGCGTGGTCGATCTGGTGGCGAGCCACGACGTTACCTGCACCGTGCGCATCGTCTATCCGATTGCGGTTCGGCAGGCGGATTTCTTCCAGAAGGTCGATCCGCTGTGGGTGTTCTATCTGATGAAGGACACGTATCGCGAGGCTGAATTTCTGGGCATGCCCTATCGCTGGCCCAAGCCCGATCCGGTCACTATGGACCCGGCGACCCGGCTCTATCCGCCGGAACAGCCGCACATCCACCGCTTGTCGCAACTTGGCATTGCTGCGACGGAAGCCGGGCGGGGGCTGGAGTTCATCCGCGCGGTGTCCCACACCATCTGGTCGGGCACAGTGGACGATTGGCACGAGGGCGATCACCTGGCCGAGGCGGCTACCCGCGCTGGGCTTGATCTGGCCACGCTCGATGCCGCCATTGCCGCCAACCCCGATCATTATCGTGCCGCCATCGATGCCAACCAGGAGGCGCAGCGCGCCGCCGGCCATTATGGCGTGCCGCTGATGGCGCTGGAGGGTGAGCCCTTCTTTGGCCAGGATCGCTTTGATCAACTGGTCTGGCGGCTCAAGCAGAAGGGGCTGCAGGCCCGTTAAAGATCGATCAGCAGCGCCAATCCGGCGGCGACGGCGGCAGCGATGCCGAGATTGGCCATGCCCAGCACGGGCCAGGCCAGTGCCCCGGCCACGGCGCCGCCGATCATCGCCAGCCACAAGAGCAGCCACGGCAGGAAGGCCAGTGCCGGCCCGCCGCTGAGCGCCAGCGCCAGCCGCTGGCCGATCTTGACGAGATTGCCGGTCATGAAGGTGAGGCTGATCCGCACGTCGCCGCCGGTTTCGAACACGCAGTTTTCGGCGCCCATTGCCATCGCCGCCAGCAACAGGCCTGGCCAGATGAAGCCGGCCTGGCCGAGCGTGAAACCGCCGCCCAGCAGCGCCGCCACCAGCAGCAATTGCCCGCGCCGTCGTTTGCTGTTCAGACGGCGGCCGATCAGCGTGGCCAGCGTCACCCCGGTGACGAACGCTGCCAGCAGGCTGCCGGCCAGCGCAGCGAACTGGCTGGCTTGCGCGAGGCCAATGCCCAGCCGCGTACTGTTGCCGCTCATGAAACTGATGAACAGGCCGCCCGACGCGATGAAGCCGATGGCATCGACATAGCCGGCCAGCGCCGCCAGCGCGGCGGCAATCGCCTGATCGCGGCGCGGATGATCGTGCATCAGCTCACCCGCGTGTGGGTGCGGTCAAAGCCGGTCTTCCGCGATCTCGCGGTTGCCGGCCGGCAGGTGCAGCACGCTGCCATCGCGGGCGATCCGGATCGACCCCGAAAAACGCAGCGCCGCGTCGCCCAGGAAGGCGGCTTCGAAGAAACGGTTCGGCACCTGCGGCACGATGTGGGTGAGCATCAGCATCTGCACGCCGGCCTGGGCGGCGGCGGTGGCGGCCTGTTCGGGCGAGGCGTGATAATTGAGGATGTCGCGCGTGATCTGCGCGGTGCGCGGCTGGCCCGCATTCGCCAGCCCGCGGGTGATGGCGGCAACAAGCCTTGGCTGCAGGGCTTCGTGAATCAGCACGTCCGCGCCCTTGGCGGCCTGCGGGATGGCCGGGGTGACGCCAGTGTCGCCGCTCACCACCACGGTGCGGCCCTTGTAGGCGATGCGATAGCCATAGGCCGGGGCGATGGGTGTGTGATCGACGGCAAAGGCGGTGATGACAAGGCCATCGCGGTTCCACACCACGCCGGGGCCCAGATCCTGCCCGGCAAACTGCCCGCCACCGGTGGGCACGATCGCTTCGCCATGATGGGCGGTGCGATAACCGGCATCGGCCTTCAGCATCAGATTGTAACCGGCGGCCACGTCGCTGGTGCCGGGCGGGCCGATCAGCGGCAGCGGTGTGCGCGCCGCGCTGCCGGTCCAGCGCATCAGCAGTGCCGGGCCCAGGCCTTCGATATGATCGCTGTGCAGGTGGGTGAGCGCGATGGCATCCAGCCCGCCCATCGGAACGCCCCAAGCGGCCAGCTTGCGCGCCCCGCCATCGCCGCCATCGATCAGCAGCAGCGTGTCGCCGGCCTTCACCGCCAGGCAGGATTCAGCCCGCTGCGGATCAGGCAGCGGCGAACCGGTGCCGCAGAAGATCAGGGTGAGGCCGTCGCCATAGGCGGCCAGCGCATTGCGTCCGGCGCGGCGCTCGGCAATCTGGCTGAACACAAATTCGCCCACCGGCGCGCGCTGCCACCACAGCCCGCCCACAGCAGCGAGGATCAACAGAAGCAACAGGAGACGGCGCATGAACTTCACGCTAGGCCCAAGCCGACCTTCTGACAATGGACTGGTTTCCCGCGCGCGCCGGCCTGATAGGGTGACCGCCAGCTTTTGGGGAAGATCAGGATATGGCAGGCGTGATGCGTGTGGTGATCGGTTTGATCGCGGTGTTCAATATTGCGATCGGCCTGGGCTTCCTGTTCAATCCGGCGAAATTGGCCGGGCAGTTTTTCCTGTCACCGCTGGGCAGCCAGGGCCTGGCAACGCTGCGAGCCGATTTCCCCGGCTTCTTCATCACGGGCGGCGTGTTTGCGCTGATCGGCGCGGTGAAGAAGGATGACAAGGCGCTGCAAGTGCCATTGCTGTTGCTTGCCATCGCCATCATCGGCCGCACGGTATCGCTGGCCCTGGATGGCACCGCACCCACGGCTTATCCGCCGATGATTGCCGAAGCCGTGATGATTGTGGCGCTGTTGCTGGCGCGGCGCAGCTTCGCGCGCTGATCCACAGGCTTCAATCAGGCCCGCTTTCGCCTCTGTCGGGCGCTAAAACCGAAACTTAATGATATAAGGTTACAGCTTCGAGGTGGAAACGCCATCGCAGTAGTGGCAGAGATGAATCGCGTGCAATCGGGGGTTTGATCATTGCCGGAAGCTGCGGAGATTGATGGTCGGCGCCTGCGCTCGGTGGCAAGCCGGGATCGCATCATCAATGCCGTGATCGCATTGGTGGATGAGGATCAGGGCATCCCCGGTGCCGAGGCAATTGCCGCCCGCGCCAGGGTGGGCCTGCGATCGGTGTTCCGCCATTTCGGCGACATGGACGGGCTGTACGTGGCGGTCATTGAACGGATCGGCCGGCGCTACACCCATCTTTCCCGGCCCTATGAGGCCAGCAGCTGGCAGGGCCAGGTTGGCGAGGCGATGGCCCGTCGCATGGAGATGTTCGAAACCGTGCTGCCCTATCGCCGCGCGGCCGACATGCATCGCCAGCGCTCGCCGCTGCTCAACCACGGTCTGGATGCGCTCACGCTGATGCTGCGCGCCCGGCTGGAAGGTGCGGTGCCGCCGGAGGTGAAGGCCGATCATCTGTGGTTCGAACAGCTTGATCTGTGGTTGAGCCTGGAAGCCTATGGCCGGCTGCGGGATAGCCAGCGGCAGGATCATGCCGGCGCCGCGCAGGTGATTGAAGCGGCCGTGGCGGCGTTGCTGGCCGCAAAGCGCTGAACGGCTGATTTTCTTTGCGCCGGCAGGGGCTGGCGGTTAAAGCGTGGCGCTTTCCAACGGCCCGGTTCCGGGCAAAAAGGGCAGAATTGCCATGGCAAGCGACGCGGCACCGCTGGTTGGCATCATCATGGGCAGCCAGTCTGACTGGCAGACGATGGTGCATGCCGCCGATATACTTTTGGCGCTGGGCGTGCCCCACGAAACCCGCATCGTTTCGGCCCACCGCACCCCGGATCGCCTGTTCGATTACGCGCGCGGCGCGGCGGCCCGAGGCCTGAATGTGATCATCGCCGGGGCCGGCGGCGCGGCGCATCTGCCCGGCATGGCGGCCAGCATGACGGCGTTGCCGGTGCTTGGCGTGCCCGTGGAATCGAAAACGCTGAAGGGCATCGACAGCCTTCTCTCCATCGTCCAGATGCCGGCCGGCGTGCCGGTGGGCACGTTCGCCATTGGCAAGGCCGGGTCGGTGAACGCGGCGTTGCAGGCGGCGGCCATATTGGCACTGAATGATGCGGCGCTGGCGCAGCGGCTGGCAGCGTGGCGGCAGGCGCAGACGGACGCGGTGGCGCTGGCCCCGTCGGATGATCTGCCCTGATGCTGGCACCCGGCTCCACCATCGGCATTTTGGGCGGCGGCCAATTGGGCCGCATGCTGGCGCTGGCCGCAGCCGAGCTGGGCTATCGCTGCCACATCTTTGCGCCGGAAGCAGAAACGCCCGCCAGCGAAGTGGCGGCGTTCACCACGCGGGCCGAGTATGGCGATGCAGCGGCGCTGAAGGCCTTTGCGGCCGCCGTGGATGTGGTGACGCTGGAATGGGAGAATGTCGACCGCGAGGCGGTGCGGCAGCTCGCGGCCCATGTGCCTGTCCACCCCGGCGCGCACAGTCTGGAAGTCGCGCAGGACCGCATGGCCGAAAAACAGTTCGTTGAATGGCTGGGCGGGCGCACGGCGACCTGGGCGCAGGTGGACAGCCGCGAGGCGCTGGACGCGGCCATTGCACAGGTCGGCCTGCCGGCAATCCTGAAGACGCGGCGGTTTGGCTATGACGGCAAGGGCCAGGCGCGGATCGTGGCGGCGGGCGATGCCGATGCCGCGTGGGCAGCGATTGGCGGCCAGCCGGCGATCCTGGAAGGCTTCGTGAATTTCGCCCATGAATATAGCGTGATCCTGTGCCGGGGGCAGGATGGCAGCATCGTTGATTGGCCGGTGCCGGTGAACCTGCACAAGGGCGGCATTCTTGCCACCTCCACGCTGCCGCCGCCGGCACTGGTGCGCGCACAAGCCGCCGAAGCCGTGCAACTGGCCCGCACCGTGGCGGAAAAGCTGGGCCACATCGGCGTGCTGACCGCCGAATTCTTCGCCTGCAAGGATGGCCCGCGTTTCAACGAGATTGCGCCGCGCGTGCACAACAGCGGCCACTGGACGATCGAGGGCAGCGCCACCAGCCAGTTTGAAAACCATGTCCGCGCCGTGGTTGGCCTGCCGCTGCGGCCAACGATGCTGATGTCATCCCGGATCGAGATGACCAATCTGATCGGCGACGATGTGGCCGACTGGCCGCGCCTGATGGCCGACCCCACGGCGCATGTGCATCTTTACGGCAAGGCCGAGGCCCGGCCTGGTCGCAAGATGGGCCATGTGACCCGGCTGGGGAAATAGCGCCTCAGCGCGCTTTCGGCTTCGGCGCTTTCGGTGCAGTCGGCGCAAAGGCAGTGCCGAAATAATCGCCTTCATACCAGCGCGGCGCGGCCGTGCCGTTGGCGATGCGGCGGATGATGTCGGTGTTCAGCCGGCTCCACTTGGCCGCGGCGGCCCAATCGAATGGCAGATCAAGCTGGTCCGACACTTCGTGATAGCTGTTGAGGCGGAACGTCCGTTCGGCGTCCTTGCAGGCCATGCCGCCCTTGGTGTCGGTCCAGCCGGTCTTCAGGAACACCGAAGGCACGCCCTTGCGCACGAACGGATAGTGATCGGAACGGGTGAACACCGCTTCTTCCGGCTGCGGATCGGGCGAGAGGCCGAGCTTCATCGCCTTGGCGGCGGCAGCGACTGTGGGGCCCAGCGTTGAACGGTCCCCGCCAAAGGCCACCACATCACCGAAATCGCAGGTGAGGATCGGCATGTCGATGTTCACGTCGGCCACGATGCGCTTCACGTCCACCGTGGGCTGGCGCGAGAAATAATCGGCACCCAGCAGCCCGGATTCCTCTGCCGTGGTGGCGAGGAACAGCACGGAACGCTTGGGCGGCGCCTTCACCAGCGCGGTGGCGGCTTCCATCATGGTGGCGGTGCCGCTGGCATTGTCCATGGCGCCGTTGAAGATGCGGTCTTCGCCGGGCTTTGGGCCCGAACTACCAACTGCCTTCACGCCAACATGGTCACTGTGTGCGGAGATCACCACGATCTCGGCGGCCAGCGTCTTGTCGGTGCCGGGCAGCAGGCCGAGCACGTTGGGGCTGGAAATACGTTCCAGCTTGGTGGCGCGGTTGATCTTGAACCGGCCCATCAGCGGGAAGCCCTTCACCGGGCCCTTGGCTGCCGCGGCCTGCACATCGGCAAAGTTCATGGCGGAACCAGCGAAGATCGCGGCGGCGGCGGCATCATCGATGCTGGCGCGCACCTTCAGGCCGGCGCCATCGCCCAGCGCCTGGCCATCGGGGCCAAGCAGCACGCGGCGCGGCAGACGGGCGCGCGGTGCGAATTTTTCCCACGGCAAACGCGCCGCTTCCTTCAGGGTGCGCACGGTGATCAGGCCAACGGCGCCGGCCTGCAGCGCGGCGATGCCCTTGGAGGTGCGGGCCAGATGCGCCGCCACTTCGCTGTTCATGCCATCGGGCGCGCCCGACAGCACAACGGCATATTTGCCCTTCAGATCAAGCCCGGCGAAATCATCGATGCCCTGCGATTTGTCAGCCAAGCCATAGCCGACGAACACCATTTCGCCGCTGATGCTTTCCGGGCCGGCGAGA
The DNA here is from genome assembly GCA_027485735.1 of Sphingomonadales bacterium. Taxonomy (GTDB): domain Bacteria; phylum Pseudomonadota; class Alphaproteobacteria; order Sphingomonadales; family Sphingomonadaceae; genus Sandarakinorhabdus. The sequence goes on from JAIXQM010000195.1 coordinate 16,592, forward strand.
TCGCCGGGGGACAGCACCAGGCCGACACCATTTTCGAGCGTGATTGTCTTGCCGGCGGCGGTTTCGATCACCGCCGTCTCACGCTCGCTGGCGAAACGGCTTTCGGCGAAGTTCACGCGCTGGAACCACGTTCCCTTATCGCCGGCGGGCTGCAGGCCCAGGCGGGCGAAATGCTGGGCGATATAATTGGCGGCAATCTCGTGCCCCTGCGAGCCGATGCCGCGGCCTTCCAGCAGATCATCGGCCAGGAAGGCGACATGGGCGCGGAACGACGCAGCCAGCGGATCGGCTTTTGGGGCGGGAGCGGCTGCGGCGATGAGCGGCAGGGTGGCGGACAGGAGGAGCGTATGCTTGATCATTGGCGTTGCGTATCAGGCAGGCTAAACCTGTGCAAACTGCAAGATTGAGTGAGGTTTTGTCGATGATCCGCAATTTTCTGGTGGCACTGGCTGCCACCACGATGCTGGTGCAACCGGTGCTGGCGCAGACTGGTGCCGTGCCCCCCACCCAACCGGCCAGCTTCGCTGCGCTGGTGAGCCAGGTGCAGGTGCCGTACGAACAGTTCACCCTGCCCAACGGCCTGCGGGTGATCGTCCACACCGATCGCAAGGCGCCGATCGTGGCGGTCAGTGTCTGGTATCACATCGGTTCCAAGGACGAGCCCAAGGGCAAGACCGGCTTTGCGCATCTGTTCGAACATCTGATGTTCTATGGCAGCGAGAACAACGACGGCGTGTTTTTCAAGAAGCTGGAGGATGTGGGCGCGACGGACGCCAACGGCACCACCTGGTTCGATCGCACCAACTATTTCGAAAATGTGCCGACCCAGGCGCTCGATCTGGCGCTGTATCTGGAATCCGATCGCATGGGTTGGCTGCTTGGCGCCGTGACGCAGGCCAAGCTGGATGCGCAGCGCGGCGTGGTGCAGAATGAAAAGCGCGAGGGCGACAACGCGCCCTTTGGCCTCACCGGCTATGCCACGCTGAAGGCGCTGTTCCCGGAAGGCCACCCTTATCATCACGACAGCATCGGTTCGATGGCCGATCTGAATGGCGCGAGCCTGGCTGATGTGCAGAGCTGGTTCCGCGCCAACTATGGCCCCAACAACGCCGTGCTGGTGCTGGCCGGCGATATTGATGCGAAGTCTGCCCGGCCGCTGGTGGAGAAATATTTTGGGCCGATCAACCGGGGCCCGGAGGTGAAGCGCCTCGACGCGCCGGTGCCGCGCTGGACCACGGAGCGCCGCGAGACGCTGCACGACAAGGTGCCGACGCCGCGCGTTTCGCTGCACTGGCCGGTGCCGGGCCGGCTCGACCGCGCCGCCGTGCTGACCGATGTGGCGCTGACGGTGCTGGCCGGCGGATCATCATCGCGGCTGTACAACGAACTGGTGCGGACGAAGAAGCTCGCCGTATCGGTGAGTGGCGGCGTGCAGGCCTTTGAAAAGGTCAGCATGGCCGAAATCGAGGTGACGTTGGCGCCTGGCGTGAAGCCGGAAGCCGTGGAAGCCGCCGTGAAGCAGGCGCTGGCCGATTTCACCGCCAAGGGGCCGACGGCCGATGAAGTGAGCCGCGTGGCCACCCGCAATGTCGCCGGCACTATCCGCGGGCTGGAGGCCGTGGGCGGCTTTGGCGGCAAGGCGGTCGCGCTGGCCGAAGGCGCGGTTTATGCCGGCAATCCCGAGCAATATCGCACCGAACTGGCCTGGTATGCCAATGCCACACCTGCCGATGTGCAGGCCGCCGCGCGTGACTGGCTGACCACCAGCGCCTATGTGCAGACCGTGCTGCCCGGCGAACGCCCGGCCGCTGAAGACGTGCCGCCGCCGCCCAAGGTGGCCGCCAGCACCCTGCCAGCCAAGGGTCCGGCGCGCATCGCTGAACCCGCCGTGGGCCAGCCGCCGCTGCTGCAATGGCCGGCGATCGAGCGTTTCACCCTGGCCAATGGCCTGAAGGTGGAACTCGCCCGCCGCACAACCGTGCCGCTGGTGCGCATGCTGCTCAGCGTGGAAGGCGGCCGGGCAGCGGATGAGCGCGGGTCGCTCGGCATCCAGTCGATGGCACTGAACCTGATGGACGAAGGCGCCGCCGGCCGCAGCGGCACCGATATTGCGGAACTGCGCGAACGGCTGGGCGCCGGCATCGGTGCGTCGCCGGGGATGGATCGCACGCGGATTTCCCTCGACGCGCTGAAATCCAACCTCGGCGCCTCGCTCGCGCTGTTTGCCGATATCGTGCAGCGCCCGGATTATCCGCCGGCCGAGATCGAACGCGTGCGCGGCCAGATGCTCACTGCCTTGCAACAGGAAGCCAGCAATCCGATTGGCATTGCCCAGCGCATCCTCTCCCCGGCGCTCTATGGCCCCGCTCACCCCTATGGCGCGCCGCCCAGTGGGCTTGGGACTGCCGACAGCCTGAAAGCCATCACCCGCGATGGGCTGGTGGCCTGGCACAAGCGCTGGATCCGCCCGGATCGCGGCACCCTGTTCGTGGTGGGGGACATCACGGCCGCCGAACTGAAGCCGCAGCTGGACGCCGCCTTCGGCAACTGGCGCGCCGATGCCGCCACCCCGGCCGGCACGATCACCGCCGCCGCCGCGCCGCCGCCGCAAGCGGCCCGCATCATCCTGGTTGACCGGCCCAACAGCCCGCAAAGCCTAATACTGGCAGGCGCGATGCTGCCTATCACCGGCATGCAGGATCTGATCGCCGAGCGCGCCGCTGCCGATGTGCTGGGCGGGCTTTCCACCAGCCGCATCACCACCGATATCCGAGAGGAAAAGAACTGGGCCTATGGTGCCTATGCTGGCCTGACCGACGGCAAGGGGCAGCTGACCAGCCTCGTCTATGCCCCGGTGCAGACTGACCGCACCGCCGACAGCATGAAGGCGATCATCGGCGATATCGCCGCCATCAAGGCGGGCAAACCGATCACCGCCGAAGAACGCAATCGCAGCATCGCCAACTCCGTGCTGGCGCTTCCCGGCGAATTCGAACGCGGCACCGCCTTCCTCTCCGCCATGGAACGCAACCAGATCCTCGGCCGGCCGGACGATTATTACGTCACCTCCGCCCGCCGCCTCGGCGCGCTGACCACGGCCGATCTGAACCGCGCGGTGCAGCTGTTCGATACGGACAAGCTGTTGTGGATCGTGGTGGGCGATCGCGCCAAGGTGGAGCCGCAGCTGAAGGCGCTGGGGCTGCCGGTTGAGGTGCGCAGCGCGCCGTAAGGAGTAAATGGGCCTCCGGCGGGCAGGGACTTAGTCCCTGCACCCGTTTGATTTGGCTTCGCCTCTATTTCCCAACGACCGTCATGCTGAATTGGGGCCGAACTGATTCGAACGGGTGCAGGGTCTGCGACCCTGCCCGCCGGAGGCCCTTTAGACTTCGCCAGCCACAATCCGCCGGATCACCTTCACGAAGGTCGCCGGTGGCTGGCCGCCCATGATGGCGTATTTGCCGTTGAAGATGATGGCCGGCACGGCGGTGATGTCCTGCTCGTCGCGCCACCAGGCTTCGGCGGCGCGCACGTCGTCGGCGTAGCGGTCGCTTTCCAGTACGTCGCGGGCGGCGTTTGCATCGAGGCCGGCGGAGACAGCGGCGTGGATCAGGGTTTCGGCGTCGTTCAACGGTTCGGCGCGGGTGAAATGGGCTTCGAACAGGGCCATTTTCAGGGCGTGGGCCTTTCCGGCCCTTTCGGCCCAGTGCAGCAGGCGGTGGCAATCGAAGGTGTTCCAGATCATCGAATCCGGGCCGCCCTTGAAGGTGAAGCCGAGGTTTTCGCCAATGGACTTGATGTGGCTGCGGGCGGCCGCGCCTTCTTCCGGCGGGCGGCCATATTTGCGGGCGATATGATCGGCGCTGTTCTCGCCTTCGGGCGGCATCTGTGGGTTCAGTTCGAACGGGTGGAAATGCCAATCGGGCGTGACGTCGTCACCCAGTTCGGCCAGCGCCTGTTCGAGGGATTTCAGGCCGATCACGCACCAGGGGCAGACGATATCGGAAACGAAATCGATGCGAAGCGGGGTGGGCATGAGCGGCTCCTAAAATTCATGGCCCGGCGGCACGTGATGGGGCGGGGTGATGGCAGGGTCGCCCAGTGTATGGCCGGAGATTGTGGTGGCGCAACGGCTCCCAAAGCGAACGCCCGCCCGGTTGTGATGTTCGGCGCGGGTGGCGGCAAGATCGCCGGCAAAGCGCGGGTCCTGCGGGCGGCTCTGGCCGTCGATATACCAGGCGACATCCCAGGCCTGCTGGACGGAGAGCGTGCCGGCATTGCCCACCGGCATGTTGGCGCGGATGAAGGCGGCGGCCTTGTCCACCTGCGCCATGCCGGCGCCCCAGTTGTAGCTGGCCTTGCCCCACAGCGGCGGGTTGATGATGGTGTCGCCATCCTTCAGGCCCTGCCCGTCTTCGCCGTGGCAGGCGGCGCAGACTTCGATGAAGACGGCCTTTCCGCGCGCATCATCGGGCGGCAGCGGTGGCGCCGCGATGGCGGGGAAGCCGCGCCCCGGTGTCGACACGCCGATGCGCTGGCCCTGCGCCAGCCAGCCGGCGTAGGCGCTCACTGCCAGCAGCACCTCGCCGCCCAGCGGCGGCGGCGTGCCGTTGATCGAGTAGATGAAACAATCCTGCACGCGCTTTTCAAAGCTGTTCATGCGCTTGTTCTTGTCGCGCCACACCGGGAAATTGCCGAACGCGGCCCACAAGGGCGCAGCGCCGGCGGTGCGGCCAGCATCGAGGTGGCAATTGGCGCACCTGAGATCATTGCCGGCATATTGGGGTGCGGCAGCGCGCGTATCAGTGATGATGGCCAGCCCACGCCGGATGGCGTCGCCATCAGGCCCGGCGGGAATGGCGGCTTCGGGCGGCGGGGTGGCCGGATCAGCCGCGGCGATGCCGGCGAGAGCCACCACGACCAGAAGGGGAAAGCGCCAGCGCATGCGCCATGGCTAGCGCAGGCGAGGCGACTGGGAAACTCTCAATCGTTGGCGGCGCCAAAGCGTTCGGCATAGCGGCTGGTGATGCGATCGACCGGCATCACCACGAATACATCCACCGTGTTGAACTGGTGATCGACGAAGCCGCCATCACCCACCACGGCCCCCACCCGCAGATAGCCCTTCAGCAGCGGCGGCAGCGCGCGGGAAGCGGCGCGGCCATCGATGGCGGCGGCGGCGAGCCGGTTCATCTCCACCCGGTGCGGCTGCAGTGCGGTGGCGCGCAATTCGGGCGGGGCGAGATGGTGGTGGTAGAGGTACGACAATTCGGCGGCGTGCAGCAGCGGATCGGCGCCATGCAGCGAAGCGCAGCCAAACAGATGGCCGATGCCGTGCTGGGCCAGATAGGTGGCAATGCCGCGCCACAGCAGCGAGATGGTGGCGCTGGTCCGCCATTCCGGCGCGACGCAGCTGCGGCCCAGTTCGAGCAGTTGGCGACCCGGTGCCGATTGGGCGATCAGGGCGGACAGGTCGAACTCGCCCGCCGAATAGAAGCCGCCGTTGGCCATTGCCACGTCCTGCCGCAGCAGCCGATAGGTGCCGACAACGCGCGGGCGCAGCGCATTGGCATGATCGATCACCAGCAGATGATCGCACACCATGTCATAGGCATCGATGTCGCGGCGGGCGCGGGCCATCGCCGGCGTCGGCAGCGCGCCCATTTCATCATAGAAAATGGCGTAGCGAAGCGCCTGGGCGGCGATGATTTCGGCTTCGCTGGCGGCAAGCCGCACTTCCAGCAGGCCAGCCCGGTGGATCGGCGCGGCGTGGGCGAGCAGGGCGGCGGGCAGTTCGGTGGCACGTGCAAGGGCAAGGGTCATCATCGGCTCCGCTGGTTTGGTGGGCGATAGCGCAGCTGCATGACAATGGTGTGGCCGCGCGATGACAGGCGCGTTGCGGCCGGGTTACGCGCCGGTTGCAGTCTCAACCGTGTCATCGGCCACCACCAGCCCGGCGCGCCACAGCCAGGCAAAGATCAGCACGCCGGGCAAGGCCAGCACCGTGGTGAGCCAGTAGAAATCGACATAGCCCAGGCTTTCGATCAGCGCGCCGGCCGTGCCCGACGAAAAGGCGCGGCCCAGGATGGCGGCGGCGGAGGACAACAGCGCGAACTGCGTGGCGGTGAAGCGGCGGTCACACAGCAGCGCCAGCCAGGCCCCCACGGTGACGCCGCCGATGCCGCTGGCCAGATTTTCAAAGCCCTGCACCAGCGCCAGCATCCACACATCATGGCCCACGATGGCGAGGCCAGCATAGGCCGCGTTGGAGGCCGCCATCAGGATCAGCGACAGGAACACCGAACCCGCCAGCCCGACGCGTTTGTAGATCAGGCCGCCGAGGAAGACGCCCCCGAGATAGCCGAACAGGCCCAGCGACACGTCGTAGAAGGCGACTTCTTCCTTGGTGAAGCCCAGATCATTGTAGAACAGCCGCACCGATAGCTGGCAGACGGTATCGCCGATCTTGTGGACCAGCACGAAGGCCAGCACGATCCAGGCGCCCTTCCTGGTGAGAAAGTCCGCAAGTGGCGCGATGATGCTGTCCTTGATGGCCGCGCTCAGCCCCTTGCCCGATTGCGGCGCGGGTGGGCGATTGGGTTCACCCAGCACGGCAGCGGCAATCAACGACGGCGCAAACAGCAAGACGGCCGACGCATAGGCCAGCGCCCAGCTCCCACCCGCCGCCAGCAGCAGCGCGCCTGCGCCCGCCAGATAGCTGCCCATGCGCCAGCCATATTGCGTCATGCCGCTGCCCGCCCCCATCTGGTCCACCCGCAGCCATTCGATGCGGATGGCATCGATGACGATATCCAGCGTCGCCCCGGCAAAGCCCACGGCAACAGCAGCGGCGGCAAAAAGCGCCAGATCGGCGGTGGGATCGAGCAGCCCGAGCCAGGTGATGGCGGCGCTGGCCATGATGATCGAGACGACCAGCCACGCCCGGCGCTGGCCGATGAGATTGGCCAGCACGGGGATGCGTACCCGATCGATCAGCGGCGCCCACAGCGGCTTGAAACTGTAAACCAGCAGCGCCAGCCCGAAGGCCGTCACCGATTTCTTTTCGATGCCGCTTTCCGCCAGCCGCGTGGTGAGCGTGGCGGCGATCATCGCATAGGGTGTGCCCGATGCCATGCCGAGCGCCAGCGCGCCCAAGGGCCCGGCTTCGAAATAGGGTTTGATGGCAGCGAGGAGCGAGCGGTTGGGCGTGGTGACCATGGGCCGGCACCATGGCGGAGGCGGCCGGCCTGTCAATGGGCAGGCCGCCTTTCAGCGTGGCGGCAGCCGCACCCGCTTGTCGCGCCCGGTCTCGCCGCGCACGATGGAGAGCGCGGATTTCGGCACGCCCAGCGCCTTGGCCAGCAGCGCCAGCACGGCGGCATTCGCCTTGCCGGCTTCGGGCGTCGCCGTCACCCGCACCTGCACGATGCCATCAGCGATGGTGAGTGTATCGGCGCCGGCATTGGGGGTGACGCGCAGCATCAGGCAGTCTTGCGCATCAGCCATTGCGCGCAAGGCGTCGGCAGAGGGGAGGACGGGCTTGCGGGCCATGGCGGCAGCAAGGCGCGCGCCGGGCAGGGCTGTCAACATTGGCGCTTCCCGCCGGCGTTGTGGGCCATTAGACACGGCGCAACCAAGAGGAGGGTCCCCCCGATGAAATTCACCACCCGTATCGCCATGCTGCTCAGCGCCCTTGCCCTGCCCGTGTTGCCGGCCGTGGCGCAAGCGCCGGTTGCTGCCGTTGCCCAAGCCGAAGACGCGAAGCTGACAGCGTTTCTGGATGCCGAGTTTGCCGAATATGTGAAATCGCAGCCGCAATTGGCGACCCGGCTGGGCATCAAGGCCGGCGGGGACAAGTGGAACGACACCAGCGATGCCGCAGCCGATGCCCAAGTGGCGTGGCGGCAGGCCAGCGCGGCGCGGATGAAGGCCATGATCGACCGCACCAAGCTGTCGGGCGAGGCCCAGGTGAATTACGACATCTGGGCGCTGGAGGCCGAGCGCGCGGCGATGCAGAACGCCAACCGCGTTTACAGCCCGCCCTTTTATTCGCGGCTCTATTCGGCGCACAGCCAGTTGCCGGATTTCCTGATCAACACGCACACGGTTGCCGATGCGACGGATCTGAAAAACTATATCGCCCGGGTGCGTGGCATGCCGGCGGTGCTGGATATGGCCATCGCCCGCACCAAGGCCAGCGAAGCCGCCGGCGTGCGCGCGCCCAAGTTCCAGATCGAATCCATCATTGCCGGCGCCACCCAGCTGACCAGCGGCGCGCCCTTTGGCGCCAATGGAACTGGTGCTCCGGATGCGGCCTTGTGGGCCGATGTGAAGGCGAAGACCGAGAAATTGGTGGCGGCCGGCACCTTGCCGCGTGTCGAAGCCGATGCGCTGCTGGCTGAAGCCCGCACGGCCATTGCCGATCTGAAGCCCGCCTATGGCCGGGTGATCGATTGGGCCAAGGGCGCGCTGGCCACTGCGCCGTCGGGCAAAGTGGGTGCCGTCACCCTGCCGAACGGCGCGGCCTATTATGCCGCGGCGTTGAAGCTCAACACGACGACCGAACTGACCGCCGATCAGATCCACGCCATTGGCCGCAAGGAAGTGGCGCGGATCGAGGCGGAGCAGGATGCGCTGGCGCAAAAGGCCGGGGTGAAGGACCGTCACGCCTATTATGCGCAGCGCGCGCAGCAATTCCCGGCCAAGCCGTTCGATGATGTGTCGCGCGAAGCCTATCTGAAGGAAGCCAATCGCTTCGTCGGCCATGTCCGCGGCCTGCTCGGCCCGTATTTCGGCACATTGCCGGCCTATGGCATCGAAGTGGTGCGCGAACCGTCGTTCAGCGAAGTGGCTGGCGGGGCCGCCCACGCCAGCGGGCCCAGCCCGGATGGCAAGCGCCCGTCGCGCACCTATGTGCACCTGGTTGGCACGCAAAAGGACCCGGCGTCGCTGTACACGCTGATGTGTCACGAGGCGGTGCCCGGTCACAACATGCAGGGCGATATCCAGGTGCGCCAGAAGGGCGGCCCGAAATTCCGTGCTGTCACTGGCTATGTCGCCTTTGGTGAGGGTTGGGGCCTCTATGCTGAAGCCATGTGCGCCGAAATGAAGGCCTTCCCTGACATCGCCGCCGATTTCATGCGGTTGGATGCCGAACTGTTCCGCGCCGCGCGGTTGGTGACCGATACCGGCATCCACGCGCTCGGCTGGACCGAGGAAGAGGCAGTGAAGTATCTCAACGAAACCGGCCGCGCTCCGCCCGAAATGGCGCGTTCGGAAGTGCGCCGCTACATCACGCTGCCGGGCCAGGCCACCGGCTACAAGATCGGCATGCTGAAGATCATGGAAGAACGCCGCAAGGCCGAAAAGGCGCTGGGGCCGAAGTTCGATATCAAGAGCTTCCATGATCTGCTGATCGCATCAGGTTCGCAGCCGCTTTCGATCCTGGAACGCCGGGTGGACGATTGGATTGCGGCGCGGAAGTAATCGCCAGCTTTACGGCGGCGGGCGGGGCGGATAGCGTTTCTCCAAACGAGGGGAAATGACATGATCCGCAAACTGCTCGCCGCCAGCCTGTTGGCGTCTGCCGCACCAGCCTTTGCCGCTGCGCCGGCACCATTGAAGGACGCAGCGGCCGCCGCCGTTGACGCCCGCGCCGGCGAACTGGCGAACATGATCGATTCCGTGTTCAGCTTTGCCGAGCCGGGCTTCCAAGAGGTGCGCACCAGTGCCTACCTGACCGGCATTCTTGAGAAGAATGGCTTCAAGGTGACGCGCGGGGTGGCGGGCATCCCCACCGCGTTCACGGCCACTTGGGGCGAAGGCGGGCCGATGATCGCGCTGGGCAGCGATATCGATGGCCTGCTCGGCCTTTCCCAAACGCCGGGTGTGCCGGGGGCGAAGCCGCTGGTGGCCGGTGCGCCGGGACACGGCGAAGGCCACAACAGCGGCATGCCGATGATGATCGTCGCGGCGATCGCGGCCAAGCAGGTGATGGAAAAGAACGGCATCAAGGGCCGCATCATGCTGTGGCCGGGCGTCGCCGAGGAACTGGTGGCAACCAAGGCCTATTATGTGCGCGCCGGGATGTTCAAGGATGTGGACGCCAACCTGTTCGCGCACGTGGGTGACAGCCTGGAAACCACGTGGGGGCCAATGGCCTACACCGCCTCGCTCAGTGTCGAATACACGTTTTCCGGGCTTACCGCGCACGCTGCCGGCAACCCGTGGGACGGCAAGAGCGCACTGGATGCCGTGGAGCTGATGAACGACGGCTGGAACATGAAGCGCGAGCATCTGCCGACCACGCAGCGCAGTCATTATGTTATCACCGGCGGCGGCAACCAGCCCAACATCGTGCCCGACAAGGCGAGCGTGTGGTATTATTTCCGCGACACGCAGCTGCCCGCGGTCAAAGCCATGTATGACGCCGGCAACCGCATTGCGGGTGGCGCGGCGATGATGACCGAAACCAGCGTCACGCGCCGCGTGCTGGGCCATGCCGCCACCAATTATGGCAACAAACTGATCGCCGAAGCTGCCTTTGCCAACATGAAGGCCGTGGGCCTGCCGCAATGGAGCGCGGCCGACCAGAATTTCGCCCGCGCCGTGCTGTCGGGCTTTGGCCGCAAGGACAAGCCGCTTGCCAGCGACGGCCCGAAACTGTGGTCGCCTGAAAATCCCAATAGCGATCGCAACGGCGGATCGGATGATATCGGCGACATCATGTGGACGGTGCCGACCATCACCATCGTCTATCCGTCCAATGTGCCGGGCATTTCCTATCACAACATCATGGCGGCCACGGCGATGGCGACGCCGATTGCCCACAAGGGCGCCGTTGTTGGTGCCAAGGTGGCGGCAATGACATTGCTCGATCTGATGACGACACCGGAACTGGTGGCCGGCGCCAAAGCCTGGCAGCAACAGGTGCAGTTCAAGACCGAGCGTTATGCGCCACTGCTCGGCCCCGAGGATCAGCCGGCCATCCATCTCAATGCCGATCTGATGGCGAAGATGCGCCCGCAGATGGAAAAATATTACTTCGATCCGAAGAATCACAAGTCGTACCTGGAACAGCTCGGCATTGATTACGAAAAGGCCGGTTTGAAAAACTAGCTTCCGCTGCCGGCGGAACGGAGTCACCATCCGCGCCATGGATATTGCCTTCAAACCGCGCCACCCGACGCCAGGCCAGCGGGCGCTGGCGGCCGGCGTTCCGGCGGCGGCGGGCAAGCCGGCCAGCGGCGTGATGCGGGAAATCCCGGCCAGCGCCTATACCTGCCCCGATCATTTCGCCCGCGAATGGAGCCATGTCTTCAAGCGGCTGCCGGTGGTGATCGCGCCGTCGGCCTTGCTCCCGCAGCCCAACATGGCGGTGCCGCATGATGGGTTCGGCCTCCCGCTGCTGATTGCGCGCGATGGCAAGGGCGTTGCTCGCGTGTTCATGAACGTCTGCCGGCATCGCGGCACGCGGCTGGTGGAGGGGTGTGCGCTGGTGAAGTCGCCAGCGCTTGTCTGCCCCTATCACGCGTGGAGCTATGGTACCGACGGCAAGTTGAAAGGCCTGCCGCGGCCGGAGACGTTCGCGGGGCTGGACAAGAACACGCGTAATCTCGTCGAGATGCCGAGCCTGGAGGCCGGCGGGTTGATCTGGGTGGGCCTGGATCGCGATGCGCCGCCGGATTTCAGCCTGGCGGCGGGGCCGCTCGCCGCCGATTTCGATGCCATCGGTTTTGGCGATCAGCATCTTTATGCCCGGCGCACGCACAAGGTGGCGGCGAATTGGAAGCTGATCATGGATGCCTTTGCCGAAAGCTACCATGTGCTGCGCCTGCACGCGTCCACCATCGCGCCCTATTTCCAGGATGGCGTCACCACGGGTGATCGCATCGGGCCGCACACGCGCTCCGCCGTCGCCCGGCTGGCGGCGCTGGAGGGCATGGATCTGGATGACATGCGCGATCTGCGGCGCACCATGACCTTCACCTACACGCTGACGCCCGGCACGGTGATCGTCGCCAGCCCGGATTACATCAACATCATGGTGGTGATGCCGCGCGGGGTGGATGAAACCTGGGTGGAGGATTTCATGCTGATCCCCGAACCGCCCAAGGACGAGAAGGCAGAGCGGCACTGGGCGAAAAGCTGGGCGCTGCTGGATGGCGCGGTGTTTGGGTCAGAAGATTTCCGGGCCGCGGCGCTGGGACAAGAGGGCCTGATGTCGGGCGCGGTCGATCACATCCTGATCGGCGGGCTGGAGCAGGGCATCGGCACCCATCATGATACGTTGGCGGGGCTGATGCCCGATTGAACGACGATTTCCCGGGACTCACCCCTTGCAAAAGCGTATCGCAATCCTAACACAGTAGGCGGACCGTCGCGGTGCTGATAAGCTGCGGCCACAAAAGGTGAGGACAGGCATGTCGGAAGAAGTCGCGATCAAGCTGGAACCCCCGGTGGCGGTGAGCGCCATTGCGCCTGCGAAAGCGGCCGGTCTGGTGCCGCTGAAGGATCAGGAAAAGGCCCAGCTGGAAGCCAAGGTGGAAAGCTTCATCGATGAGCTGATCGCCACCGATGCCGCCAGCCCGGAATTCGGCAAGAAGGTGGATGCGCTCGCCAATCTGGGCGCGACCGAAATTGCGCGGGCTGCCGCCCAGTCCAACCGCTTCCTCGATCGGCCGACGCGCGCGCTCAACAAGGAAGCCGGCATCGGCGCCGATCTGGTGCAACTGCGCAAGATCGTCGAAGATCTTGATCCCGGCAAATCCGGCAAGCTGACCGGCCGCAAGAAATTGTTTGGCCTGATCCCGGTGGGCGGCAACAAGCTGCGGTCGTACTTCGACAGCTACAAGAGCGCGCAGACCAACATCAACGCCATTCTGGGCGCGCTGAAGAGCGGCAAGGACGAGCTGCTGAAGGACAATATCAGCATCGAGGACGAGCGCGCCAAGCTGTGGGATGCGATGGGCAAGCTGGAACAGATGGTCCACATGTCCAAGGTGCTCGATTCCAAGCTGGAAGAGCGGGCGACCGAGCTTGATGTGGTCGATCCGGCCAAGGCCAAGGCGATCCGCGAAAATGCGCTGTTCTACGTGCGGCAGCGCACGCAGGATCTGCTGACCCAGCTGGCCGTGTCGGTACAGGGCTATCTGGCGCTCGACCTGGTCAAGAAGAACAATGTCGAGCTGATGAAGGGCGTGGATCGCGCCAGCACGACCACCGTTTCGGCGCTGCGCACGGCGGTGACCGTGGCCGAAGCCATGACCAACCAGAAACTGGTGCTGGAACAGATCACCCAGCTCAACACCACCACGGCGGGTATCATCGATTCGACCGGCGAACTGCTGAAGAGCAACACGGCGATGATCCACGAACAGGCGGCGGCCTCCACCATTCCGGTGGAAACGCTGCAGCGCGCGTTCCAGAATGTCTATCAGACGATGGACGCTATCGACACGTTCAAGATGAAGTCTTTGGAAGCGATGAAGACCACGGTCGATACGCTGAGTGTCGAGGTCGAGAAGAGCCGCGCCTATGTGGCGCGCGCGCAGGGCCAGGCCGAAGCCCAGATCGCCGGGCCACAGAACAACCTGACCGCGCTCACGTAAATGGCAAGCGGCGCACCGTTCGACGAAGCCGAAGCCCGCCGACGCCGCCTGGCGCGGGCCGAAGCCATGCAGATGGCGCGCAGCCGGCGTTGGGAAAAGCGCAAGGCCAACATGGCCACGCGGGTGACGCGCGGCATGGCGGCGTTTGCCGCGATGCTGGCGGCGCTGATCGTCTATGGCTGGACGGCGGGCGGCATGGGTATCGGGCTGTTCATTGTCTCGTTCCTGCTGCTGCCGATGGCGGGCATTGCCGGCATGCTGCTGCCGGTGGGCGGCCCGGACGTTGACGATATCGACAAGGCACCGCCCGCCGAACTGCCCGCCATCACCGAGGCGTTCCTCGATCGCCAGCGCAAGCAACTGCCGCGCCTCGCCGCGCCGCAACTGGATGGCATCGCCGTGCAGCTGGCGGCGCTGGAAAAGCAGCTGGCGCGCGTGCCGGCCGATCACCCGGTGGCGCAGGATGTCGGCCGGCTGCTTGGCAGCCACCTGCCCGAACTGGTCGACCGCTACACCCGCATCCCGCCGCTGCAGCGCACCGGGCTGGTGGAGCATGACGGCCGCACGCCGGAAGTGACGGTGGTCGATGGGCTGAAGACGGTGGAAGCCGAATTGGCCCGTGCCTCGGCCACGCTGGCCGAAAGCGACCGCGACGGCCTGCGCGTGCAGGGCAAGTTCCTGGAAGCGCGCTACAACGAAGGCCAATCAGGCGGCATGACAAGCGGGCGCTGACCTGCTAGCCTCATGGTCAGGGTCGTATCCTTCCGGGGGGAGCTACGGCCATGTCTTTATTGTCGATTGTGACCAAGGCGCTGAATGCGCTTGATCTGGATGACGAGGTCAACCGCCTGGTCATCGACCGCACGGTGAATGTGTGCCGCAACCGGCCGCACCCGTGGTCCACCAAGCATGATTATATCAGCTGGTCCGGCCTCACCGATCGCACCTACAACGCGCGGCTGCTGCCGGCCAAGCCCACGACCGGCCAGGGCATCGGCACCAGCCGGCCGCCGCTGCAAGCCACCGCGGCGCTGTTTGCGCGGCTGCCCGGCACCAACCAACGGCTGTGCCCGAAATCCACGGGGCTGTTCCCGGCCTTCGCGCAATATCTCACCGATGGCTTCATCCGCACCATGCTGCACAATGATGATGACAAGGAAGATCGCCGCCGCACCACGTCGAACCACGAAATCGACATGTCGCCGCTTTATGGCCGCACGCCGTTGCAAACGATGTTGCTGCGGTCTGGCACCGGTGGCCGGCTGCAGAGCCAAATCATCAACGGTGAGGAATTCTCGCCCTTCCTGTTTGGCGCTGATGGCAATGTGAAACCGGAATTTGCCGGGCTCGATCTGCCGCTGGGCCTGAAGAACGTCACGCCGGCCGGCAAGGCGACGCTGTTTGCGGTGGGCGGGGACCGGGTCAACGCTGTGCCGCAGACGGCGATGATGAACACGCTGTTCCTGCGGGAGCACAACCGGCTGGCAGGCCAGCTGGCGGCCAAGAACCCGACGTGGGACGATGATCGCCTGTTCGAAACCGCGCGCAACATCGTGATCGTGATGTTCATCAAGATCGTGGTGGAAGAATATATCAACCACATCAACACCACCGAATTTCCGCTGCAGGCCGATCCCAAGGTCGCCTGGCGGGCGAAGTGGAACCGGCCGAACTGGATGACGGTGGAGTTCAGCCTGCTCTATCGCTGGCACGGGCTGGTGATGGAAAATGTCACCTGGGGGGACAAGGCGCATCCGGGCAATTCGCTGCTGCTCAACAACAGCCTGCTGATCGGCAGCGGGCTGGCGCAGAGCTTCGTCAACACCTCGGCCAACCGGACCGCCACGCTGGGCCTGGAAAATGCCGCCAGCTTCATGATGTTTGCCGAAATCGGCGCCATCAATCAGGCGCGCATCAACAATGTCGCCAGCTACAATGATTATCGCCTGGCAATGGGCATGGAACCGGCGCGCAACTTTGCCGCCATTGTGGGCAGCAGCGACACGCCGGCCGAACAGGCGCGGCTGTCGGCCTTGGCGAAGCGGCTGGAGGGGCTCTACGGCGATGTGAACAATGTCGAATATTATATCGGCCTGTTTGCCGAGCGGGTGGAAAAAAACGGGCCCTTGCCGGAACTTGTGTCGAGCATGGTGGCGATGGACGCTTTTTCCCAGGCGCTGACCAACCCGCTGCTGTCCGAACATGTGTGGGGCAACCCGGCCAACAAGCGGCTGGCCTTCACCGAAGAGGGCATCGCCGTGATCGAACAGACCAAGCGCCTGCGCGATATTGTTGATCGCAACGC
This sequence comes from Sphingomonadales bacterium, assembly GCA_027485735.1. Lineage (GTDB taxonomy): Bacteria > Pseudomonadota > Alphaproteobacteria > Sphingomonadales > Sphingomonadaceae > Sandarakinorhabdus. The sequence continues at coordinate 32,504 of JAIXQM010000195.1, forward strand.
CAAGGGGCTGGGCAATGCGTTTGTCGGGATGACCCGCAAGGAGTGGAAGCGGGCTTAGGCCAGCGCCCGCGCCAGCACAGCCTCGTAGATCGCTGTCAGCCCCGTCACGTCGGCGACGGCGGCGTGTTCATCCACCTTGTGCATCGATTGGCCGGGCAGGCCGAATTCGACCACCGGGCACAGGCGGCGGATGAAGCGGGCATCCGATGTGCCGCCAGTGGTGGAGAGATCGGGCGTGAGGCCGGTGACATCGGTGATCGCGGCGCTGACCAGAGAGGACAGCGCGCCGGGTTCGGTGAGGAAGGCTTCGCCAGAAATCTTGATTTCCACGTGGCATGCGGGCGCATGGGTGGCGACGGTGGCGCGAATCCAGTCGGACAACGATGCGCCCGTGTGCTCGTTGTTGAACCGGATGTTCAATCGGGCGCGGGCCTGGGCCGGGATCAGGTTGGTGGCGGGGTTGCCGACCGCCAGATCGGTGATTTCAAGGTTGGAGGCCTGGAACCAGTCGTTGCCTTCGTCCAGTACCCGCGCTTTCAATTCAGCCACGATGGCCACCAGCCGCGTGATCGGGTTGTCCGCCATGTGCGGGTAGCCGACATGGCCCTGCGCGCCATTCACGGTGATCCACGCGTTGAGGCTGCCGCGCCGACCGATCTTCATCATGTCGCCCAGCTTTTGCTGCGATGTCGGTTCGCCAACAAGGCAGAGATCGGGCACCAGGACGTGGGCTTCCATCCAGTCCAGCATCATCGTCGTGCCGAAGGTGGCGGGGCCTTCCTCGTCACCAGTGATGATGAAGCTGAGGCGGCCCACCAGCGGGCCACTGTTGAGATGGCGGGCGGTGGCGGCGATCATGGCAGCCAATGCGCCCTTCATGTCGGCAGCGCCGCGGCCGACGATGAAGCCATCTTTCACTTCGGCAGCAAACGGGTCCTCGCTCCAACCAGCCAGATCGCCAGCCGGCACCACGTCGCTGTGGCCGGCAAAGGCGAAATGTGGCCCCGGACTGCCGGCCAGCGTGGCGAAGAGATTATCCACCGGGCCATCGGGTTCGTGGCCGAAGGGCAGGCGGGTGCAGGCAAAGCCCAGCCCGGCCAGCGCCCGTTCCAGCACGTCCAGCGCGCCTTCATCGGCCGGCGTGACGCTGGGGCAGCGGATCAGGTCTTGGGTGAGGGCAACAGGATCAGGTGCGTTCATCACCCGGCTTTGCGCATTTCCGTGGCCACCCGGTCAAGATAGGCGGCAATGCGCCGCGCATTGGCGCCGAGATCGCTTTCGCCGACGCGCGATTTGGAGCGCATATCGACTCGGGTGCCGGTGGGGGTGGCGGTGAGCCGGATGACGATATCATCGCGATAGCCCCACCACAGGCTGCGTTCCACCGCTTCGATGCGGCCGGCGGCGCGATCGGCCAGGATGATCTGCCAATCCTTTTCGCAGGCGGCCAACGCCACATCGAAGGCCTTGCCCTGTTCAACCGGCAGATCGAGCGGACGCACATCGGGATAGGCGCGTTCCTGTTGCGGGGCGAAGGCCGGGTTGTACTCGATTGGGCTGGCATCGGCGCCGCGCAGGGTGGCATCGATGGCCTGGAACGGCGGCGGGGTGGTGGTATCGGTGCTGATATCGTTGATCGGCGGCTTGTCTCCGGCGTTGATCACCACGGCGATCGGCACGGCAACAGCGGCAAAACCGGCGGCGGCCGCAATCACCGTGACGGTGCCGCCTCGCCGCCGCAGCAGTTGATACAGGCACCAGCAGGCGCCGATGCCGGCCAGCAGTGCAGCGCCGACGAAAAGCCCCAAGGAGACTTGCCAGCCGATCACGCCAAAGCGGTGCAGCGGCCCGGCGGCAAGCATCAACAAGGCGGCCACCAGCGTGGCACGGGCAATATTGGCGGGGTTCATGCGCGCGTCTCCGCTGTGATCTTGATCTTGCCGGGAATGGGATAGCGGGTGAAAGGAAAATCCTCCTTCATCGCCTCGGTCGTCCATTCGGTCATGAACGGGTGGGCCAGCACGCGATCGATATAGGCGCGCACCCTGTCGCTCACCGGCAGATGATAGGTGTTGATGCGGGTGCAGGTGGGGGCAAACATGATGTCTGCCGCGCCAAAACGGCCGAACAGCCACGGCTCCCCCGTCTCTTCGCCAAAGCGGGTGAGCGCTTCTTCCCACAGGCTTTCGAGGCGGCGCACATCGGCCAGCACGTCGGCAGCGGCCACGAAGCCTGGTGCATGATGCTGCAGATCCATCGGGCAGGCGCTGCGCAGCGGGGCAAAGCCCGAATGCATTTCGGCGCACATGGCATAGGCCAGGCCACGCGCATGCATGTCGCGCGGCCAGAAGCGATCATGCCCGGCCTTGTCGGACAGATAGAGCAGGATCGCCATCGAATCCCAGATCGCTTCGCCATGATCCCACAGCACCGGCACCTTGCCCGATGGCATGTCGGCCTTGGCTTCTCCGCTGATCCACTCGGGCGAATCCATCACGCGCAGTTCGGTTTCGAACGGCAGCAGCGATTGCTTGGCGGCCAGCCAGCCGCGCAGCGACCAGCTGGAATAGGTGCGATTGCCGATGATGATCTTCATGGGTTGCGACTTACCCCCCTTTATTGCCGTTCAGCATCGCCCAATCCGCGGCGGGGAGCAAGCCGCGCTTGGCAATTGGCGCGGTTCATGGTTTTGATGGGCGATGACCGACCAACCACTCGTGATGGTGCTGAACGGCCCCAACCTGAACCTGCTGGGCAGCCGCGAACCGCATATCTATGGCCATGACACGCTTGACGATGTTGCCGAGCGGCTGGAAGCGCAGGCGGCGGCGCTGGGCCTCGCGCTCGATGTCCGCCAGTCCAACCACGAAGGCCATATCGTCGATTGGCTGCACGAAGCCGGTGCGCGCGGTGCGCTGGCAGTGCTGCTGAACGCAGGGGCGCTCACCCACACGTCGGTTGCCATTCATGATGCGATCAAGGGCATCGCCGTGCCGGTGATCGAGGTGCATCTTTCAAACCCCCACGCGCGCGAGGAATTTCGCCACACCAGCTTTGTGGCACGTGCGGCGAAAGGCACGATTTCGGGCTTCGGCGCGGCGTCTTACACGCTGGCGCTGGACGCGGCGGCTGCTTTGCGGCAGTAAGCCGGGCTTCATTGGGGGCAAGAGACGGGACCATCATGTCTGACAGCAAAACTTCAGTGGTTGGGGGAATCGTGGTCGATACCGGCCTGGTGCGTGAACTGGCCGAACTGCTGGACGCCAGCAATCTGACCGAAATCGAAGTGAAGGACGGGGATCGGACCATCCGCGTCGCCCGCACCGCGGCCGCTGTCACCATGGCCGCCGGCCCTGCCAGCTACGCTCCGGCCCCGCCGGCGGGCGGCTGGCCCGCACCGCCGCCGGCTGCCGCTGCCACGGCTTCTGCACCCTCTGGTGGCGATGACGTGCGCAACCACCCTGGCGTGGTGAAATCGCCGATCGTCGGCACCGCCTATCTGACCCCGGAACCGGGTGCGCCGGCCTTCATCACCGAAGGTGCCACCGTCGCCGCCGGCGCCACGCTGCTGATCATCGAAGCCATGAAGGTGATGAACCCGATCACCGCGCCCAAGGCCGGCGTGGTGAAGGCCATCTTGGTGAACAATGAGCAGCCGGTGGAATATGACCAGCCGCTGGTGATTATTGAGTAAGCCTGCGCCGATGTTCAAGAAGGTCCTGATCGCCAACCGGGGCGAAATCGCGCTGCGCGTCCACCGTGCCTGCCGCGAAATGGGTATCCGAACCGTGGCGGTGCACTCCACTGCCGACGCTGATGCCATGCACGTGCGGTTGGCCGATGAAGCCATCTGCATCGGCCCGCCATCGGCGACGGACAGCTATCTGAACATCCCGGCGATCATTTCGGCCGCCGAAATCGCCCAGGCCGATGCCATCCACCCCGGCTATGGCTTCCTGTCCGAAAACGCGCGTTTTGCCGAAATCGTGCAGGAACATCGCATCACCTGGATCGGGCCTGATCCTGAACATATCCGCAAGATGGGCGACAAGGTCGAAGCCAAGCGCACCGCAGCCCTGCTGGGTTTGCCGCTGGTGCCAGGCAGCGATGGCCCGATCGAAACCATGGAAGAAGCGCTCGCGGTGGCCGAAATCATCGGTTACCCGGTGCTGGTGAAGGCCGCTTCGGGCGGCGGCGGCCGTGGCATGAAGGTGATCCCCGATGCCGCCAGCCTGCCCTCGCTGGTGAGCCAGGCCAAATCCGAAGCCAAGGCCGCCTTTGGCGACGACACCGTTTATATCGAGAAGTATCTTTCCGAGCCGCGCCACATCGAATTCCAGGTGTTTGGCGATGGCCATGGCGGCGCCGTCCATCTGGGCGAACGCGATTGCTCGTTGCAGCGCCGCCACCAGAAGGTGCTGGAAGAAGCTCCGTCGCCGGCGCTCAACGCCGCCGAGCGGGCGCGCATGGGCGAAGTGGTGCGTGAAGCGATTTCCAAGCTGAAGTATCGCGGCGCCGGCACCATCGAATTCCTGTGGGAAAACGGCGAGTTCTTCTTCATCGAGATGAACACCCGCCTGCAGGTGGAACATCCCGTGACCGAAGCCATCACCGGTCTGGATCTGGTGCGCGAGCAGATCCGCGTTGCTGCCGGCCTGCCGCTGTCGGTCACCCAAGACGAGGTGAAATTCGAAGGCCACGCCATCGAATGCCGGATCAACGCCGAAGATTCGAAGACGTTTGCGCCGTCACCGGGCCGGGTTACCGATTTCCACCAGCCCGGCGGCCTGCACGTGCGGGTCGATTCGGCGCTGTATGACGGCTATCGCATCCCGCCTTATTATGATTCGCTGATCGCCAAGCTGATCGTGTACGGCGCCAACCGTGATGAGTGCCTGATGCGCTTGCGCCGCGCGTTGGAAGAATTCGTTATCCAAGGGCCGAAAACCACGATCCCGCTGCACCAGGCGCTGATCGAGGACCCGGATTTCCAGAACGGCGATTATTCGATCAAGTGGCTGGAACGTTGGCTGGCCAAAAAGGCGGCCGAAGAGACCGCGGCCGGTTGAAGCTTCTTTTCGGGCGGGCCTGAACGGGGCATGCTGAACCCGTGACCCGTCCGCTCACCCATCGGCTCGATCCCGACATTCTGCTGCGTGCTTATGCCAGCGGCATCTTCCCGATGGCGGAACGCGCAGACAGCACGGACGTGTTCTGGGTGGAGCCGCGCCGCCGCGGTGTGCTGCCGTTGGACGCGTTTCACCTGCCGAAAAGCCTGGCCAAGACGCTTCGCCAGGAACGCTTCCGCTTCACTGCCGATCGCGCCTTTGCCGCCGTGCTGGAAGGCTGTGCCGAACCGGCGCCGGGCCGCAGCGAGACCTGGATCAACCCGCTGATCGCCGAAGCCTATGTGGCGCTGCACGCGCGCGGCCAGGCGCACAGCGTGGAGGCGTGGACAGCGGACGGCGAGCTGGCCGGCGGGCTGTACGGCGTGCGGCTTGGTGCGGCCTTCTTCGGCGAATCGATGTTCACGCGGCGGACCGATGCCAGCAAATGCTGCCTGGCGGCGCTGGTTGCGCGGCTGCGGCTGGGTGGGTTCCGGCTGCTGGATACGCAGTTCCTCACCAGTCATCTGGCGGGCTTTGGCGCCGTGGAGATCCCGGCGAAAGATTACCGGGCGCGGCTGTCGGCAGCGCTTTCGGGCACATCCGGCGATTTCTTTGCCGGCGATGACGGCGGCTTGGGCGAAGGCCCATCGGGAAAGCGCATCGTGCAGCTCTTGAGCCAGACGTCATAGCGCGGGTGCTGCATGACATTCAGGCTGGGGCTTTCGGCATAGAGCCAGCCCGAAAA
>JAIXQM010000202.1 GCA_027485735.1 Sphingomonadales bacterium
CGATAGATCACGTCCACCCGCTGCGGGCCTTCGGTGGTGCGCATGAACACGATATCATCGCGCACGAACAGGTCGCTGCCTTCCACCAGTTCGATGCCCAATTTATCGGCCAGGAAGCTGTGTTCGTAAAAGGCACTGTTGAACTGGCCCGGCGTCAGCAGCACGCAGGTGGGGTTGCTGCCGCGCTGCTTGCGCGGAGACACGCTGGCCAATGTTTCCAGCAGCTTTTCCGGATAGGTCTCAACCGGCGCCACCTTCACCTGATCAAACAGTTCCGGCACCAGTTTCAGCATCACCTCGCGGTTTTCCAGCATGTAGGACACGCCGGACGGGGTGCGGGCATTATCCTCCAACACATAGAAATCGTCGCTGCCGGTGCGCACCAGATCTATGCCGGCGATATGCACCCACACGCCGCCCGGCGGGGTGCGGCCCACCATGTGCAGGCAATAAGCCGGGTTCATCAGCACCAGTTCCGCCGGGATCAGGCCGGCCTTCAATATCTCCTGCGGGCCATAGATATCGGCCAGGAACATGTTGAGCGCCTGCACCCGTTGCTTCAGGCCCTTTTCCAGCCGGGTCCATTCCATGCGGGTGATGATGCGCGGCACGATGTCGAACGGGATCAGTCGCTCCGTGGCCTGCGCGTCTCCATAAACAGCAAAGGTGATGCCGATGCGGCGGAAGAACAGTTCGGCCTGGGCGCGCCTGGCGGCCATGAGTTCGGGCGGGCTGTCGGCCAGCCACTGGCGGATGGCGCGGTAGGCATGCGTTACCCCTGCCGGCGAGCGACTGTCATAGCCTTCGCCGGAGCCGAACATCTCGTCAAAGGCCGGTATGGCCTGCATTGTGCCCCCCGAATGACTTCAGTAGCTTTAGTGCGAAGTTGCCGGCCCAAGCGCAAGGTTATTATTGCGTATTGGTCAGTTCAGGCCCCATCAGATCAGGCCCTGCGCTCGCATCGATACATGCCCGGTCGATCCGATGATCACGTGATCATGCACGGTCAGGCCCAGATGCCGCCCGGCTTCGATGATGGCCTTGGTCATCTGGATATCATCGCGGCTGGGCTGGGGATCGCCCGAAGGGTGATTGTGCACCAGCACCACGGCGGCAGCGCCAAGATCGAGCGCGCGCTTGACGATCTCGCGCGGATAGACAGGCGCTGCATTCACGGTGCCGTCGTTCATCACCTCGTCGCGGATCATGATGTTGCGGTTGTTGAGGAAGATCACCCGGAACTGCTCGGTGGGCCGGTGCGCCAGCGCAACATGCAAATAGTCGAGCAGCGCCTGCCAGCCTGAGAGCACCGGCCGATCGAGCGCTCCGGTGCGCAGAGAGCGGAGCATCACTGCTTCGACGAACTTGATCGCCGCCGCCGTGCCATCACCCAGCCCTTCGACACGCTTCAGCTCCTCGGGCGTGGCGGCAATCAGCGCCGCAAGGCTGCCGAACTCCTCCAACAGCCGCTTGGCCAGCGGCTTGGTGTCCTGCCGGGGGATGGCCAGCGCCAGCAGATATTCCAGCAATTCATAATCGTGGAAACCATCGCCACCGCCGGCCAGCAGGCGCTGGCGCAGCCGTTCGCGGTGGCCGGACGCGGAAGTGGCGTCGTCGCTCATTGCCCGGGGAAGATCGCTTGGATTTGCATCAACTGCATGATTGCACTGGCTTTGGGCTCTGCCAAGCCGGCGCTTCAGGTTGGATCGCAATCCTCCGTTTTCTTACGGCGGCCGCCCAGCAGCCCGCCGATCATGCCGCCAACGGGGCTTCCGGCAGATGAGCGATCCTCGCATTTCGGCTTGGCACCGCGCCGGCTGCTGCGGCGCGGGCGATCCTCGTCGCTGCCGCCCATCATCTCGGCCATGTTCATGCCGGCCGGGCCGCCGGCACGCGCCACGAAACGCGCTTTCACCGCATATTGCTGATCCCACGCGATTTTCGGATCAGCCGGGCGCGGCGGAAACAGGAAATTCTCCTCTGGCCCATGCGCCACCAGGCTCACCAGCCCGTTGGGTGCCGCCGCCATCACCTCCTTGGGGATCGCGCAGTTGGTCTGGGTGGGCGGCATCAACTGCTTCGTGCCCACCAACCGGGCGGCTTCGGCCGGCGCGATATAGTCCCCCAGGGCCGAAATGAAGGTCTGGCTTTCCGAGGATGACCAGAACACCAGCGTGGCACCTTTCGCCGGATCGTCCCCTTCGCCGCCCATGAAGCTGGCGAAATGCCCGGTGGCATCGGGCAACTGGTTCCAGTTCAAGGCGATGGCACCGGATGGCGCCTTCTTCTGATCAAGGTTCAGCGCGCCCATGAAATCCTTGGTCAGGCTGAAATCGATCTCCGGGATATAATTGCCGCGCACCGCATGATCGCCGATCAAGCTGGCAGTGGCCGGCACACCGCTGCGGCTGGCGCGATCATCGTTGGGCCAATGGCCGTGATTGGGCCAGCCAGCAGTGGATGGCGGCCGGGCGATGCGCACCCGTTCGCCCGCGAACAGCCCGGGCGGCACCTGGCCCGCGGCCATCTTGGCAAAATCGATCACCACCGGCTGGCCGGTGCGGGCAGTTTCCCCACAACCCCAGAACAGCAGCACCCGCCCTTTGGGCGGTTCATAATCTTCTGGCTCTGATGGCGTGGCCGCAGCGCGCTGCGGGCTTTTCAGGAACAGCAGATCGCCCATGTTCATGCCCGCCGGGATCAGGTGGCGGGCCAGCGGCGGCGGCGTGGCCACCGGCAGCTTGCCGCCCAGATCAAGGCTGAGCGATTTCGCCATGGCACCGGGCTGCTGGCCGCTCATCGCCATGCGCATCATGTCGCCCGGCGATGGCATGTTTCCGCCCATGCCAAAGCCCGTCATCGTCTGGGCCGAAAGCCAATAGACCGCCTTGGGCGGGATCACCTTCTGCACGATGGCGGCGGGCCTTGCCGCCGGCTTGGGCGCCGGCCTGCGCGCCTGGCCCTGTGCCATCACCGGCATCAGCAGTGTCGCCGCCATGGTCAGCATCAGGATGCGCCGCATCGTCCGTCCCCCACGCTTGTGCAATGGCCCGAGTGTATCAGCCCGGCCCGCCACGCCAACTCCGCAGCATTGCTTATCCCGCGTGACTACGGGCTATTGCCGGATGACGGCACGAAACCGATCGGCCATGGTGCACCTCCAATGCTCACCGAACTGCTCATCGCTACCGTCATGGTGCTGGCCACCGTGTTCATTCACGCCGTTGGCCTGCTGCTGCTCGGCCGGCTGACCCGCTATGAAAGGCTGGAAGAACGCAAGCTGGCGATCAAGCCGCTGTCGCTGGCCGCTGTCGGCCTCACCATGTCGGTGGTGCTCGGCCTGTTTATTCTCCATGCCCTCGAAATCTGGCTCTACGCCGCGCTCTACCTGCAACTCGGCGCCCTCGATACGCTGCGCGAAGCAGTGTATTTCTCCACCCAAACCTACGCCGCCATCGGCTTCGGCAACGAAGCGCTCGATCCACAATGGCGCCTCGTCGCGGCCATCGAAGGCGTCAACGGCGTCATCCTGCTTGGCTGGTCAACGGCGTTCTTTGTGACCGGGATGCGGCGGCTGGGGCATTTGTGAAGGGGTAGGTAGAAGGCCTCCGGCGAGCAGGGACTCGTCCCTGCACCCGTTTGTTTTCGGGCGGTCCCTGCGGTGTGCGCCTGCCATCGAATGTTGAAAGAGCCAACAAGACCCCGCCGCACGTGCGGGCCATTTCACTTTGTGCGTTTTATTTGACAGTTTTGACGCATTTCGCGGGCCTCGCCACGCCCATTTCAACAATTGGCCGGTGACGCCGGGCCGGGAAGGTCGCATAGTCAGCCAACGGCATGGGTCCGTTCAGGAGACAGACGATGGCCAAGGGTCAGGCAAAATCCAACAAGGAAGTCCGCAAGCCCAAGAAGGAAGCCCCCAAGAAGGTGATCCAGGCCAACCCTTCGACCAAGTGAATTGATCG
>JAIXQM010000159.1 GCA_027485735.1 Sphingomonadales bacterium
CCGTGCACGGTGTTGGCTTCGATCGATTCGGCCAGTTCCTTGCGGATGGTGCCAGCATCGGCGTTGGCCGGGTTGGTGGCGCCCATGATGGCGCGGTAGGCCGGAACGGCGTCTTCGCCTTCCAGCACCTGAACGACGACCGGGCCACTGATCATGAAGGCGACCAGTTCACCGAAGAAGCCGCGCTCGCGGTGGACGGCGTAGAAGCCTTCGGCCTGGGCCTGGGTCAGGTGCAGGCGCTTTTGCGCCACGATGCGCAGGCCAGCGCCTTCGATCATCGCGTTCACCTTGCCGGTGATGTTGCGACGGGTGGCATCGGGCTTGATGATCGAAAAGGTGCGGGTGATCGCCATGGAAAATTCCTGTGTTGCAGTGCGGGATGGAGGCTGCGCGGCCCCCTACAGGCCGCGCCCCCTGATTGCAAGCCGTGAGCGCGTGGCTCAGCCTTCGAAATTGTCCGCCACGAAGCGATCGAGCAGGCGCACGCCGTACCCGGTGGCGCCCTTGTCGAACAGCGCGCCGGGCTTGTTGGCCCACACGGTGCCGGCCACATCCAGGTGCGCCCACTTCACGCCGGGCTTGATGAAGCGGCCGATGAACTGCGCCGCGGTGATCGAGCCGCCTTCGCGCGGGCCAACGTTCTTGATGTCGGCAATGTCGCTGTCGATCAGCTTGTCGTAAGCATCGCCAATCGGCATCCGCCACAGTTTCTCGCCCACTTCATTGCCCGCCATCTTCAACTGCTTGGCCAGGCCATCATCGTTGCAGAACATGCCGGCATGTTCATTGCCCAGGCTGATGATGATCGCGCCGGTGAGCGTGGCGAGATCGACCACCACTTCCGGCCCGAAGGTTTCCTGCGCCCACCAGATCGCATCGCACAGCACCAGACGACCCTCCGCGTCCGTGTTGATCACTTCAACGGTCTGGCCGTTCATGGTGGTCACCACGTCGCCGGGGCGCTGGGCGTTGCCGTCGGGCATGTTCTCCACCAGGCCAACGACGCCAACCACGTGCGCCTTTGATTTGCGCGCCGCAATCGCGTGCATCGCACCGGTGACGGCACCCGCGCCGCCCATGTCCCACTTCATGTCTTCCATGCCGGCCGGCGGCTTCAGGCTGATGCCGCCGGTATCGAAGGTGACGCCCTTACCCACCAGGCACACCGGCTTCACGTCGTCCCGGCCGGTGCCGTTCCAGCGCATGGCGAGAATGCGCGCCGGGCGCACCGAACCCTGCGCCACGCCCAACAGCGCGCCCATGCCGAGCTTCTTCATGTCGGCATCATCAAGGATGGTGAGTTCCACGCCCAGCGCGGCCAGATCACGGGCGCTTTCGACGAAGCTTTCCGGATAGAGCACGTTCGGCGGCTCCGAAACCAGCGTGCGGGTGCGGGCAACGCCACCGGCAATCGCCATCAGCCGGTCGTGCGCCTTCACCTCGCCGGCGCCAACAATGGCGAGGCTGGTGAGAGTCGGCTTCTGCTTGTCCTTCTGCGTGGTGCGATATTGATCGAACCGCCACGACCGCAGCACCGCGCCATGCGCCAGATGCGCCGCCAGATCGCCAGCCAGCATACCGGTCACATCCACGCTGGCCGTCGTCTCGCCGCTCAGCAGCAGGCGGGCGGCGATGGCGCCGCCGATGCGTTCAGCGACGCCGGTATCGATCTTGTCGGTGGGGCCAGTGCCCACCAGCAGCAGGCGGCCATGCGAAAGGCCGGCCGGGGCCAGCAACTCGACAATTTCACCCACCCCGCCCTCAAAGCGCGCGGCCTTGACCGCCGACTGCACCGCCCCCTTCGCAGCGGCATCGGCAGCCTTGGCCCCGGCGCTGAGCGCGCCATCCGGGCCGGCAAACACCACGAGTGCGGCGACCGGTTCGGCCACGGTGGCCAGATAGGAAATGGCGAGCATGAAAATCCCTTTCGATTCGAACAGGCGTTCTGATTAGGCGCGCCTCACGCCTTCGCCAAGCAGATGGTTGCAGGCCCGGCATGGCCCGGCTATCGACCGGATGTGCCCGCTTCCGCCGCCATCCCCGCCCCCAGCTGGCCTGCCCTGCGCGCCAGCCTGTTGCTGGCAACGGCCACACTGGTGCTGCTGCCTGCGCCGGCGTTGGCCCAGCGCATGTCTCCGGCTTTGTTGGGCAACAAGGATCCGGTCAACCGCGATCCCGATGCACCGCCACGCCGCGCCAACCTGCCGGCACCCGGCGATGTGGTGGATTTTGAAGCCGATCAGCTGAGTTATGACGAGGAACGCCAGCTGGTGGTTGCCAGCGGCCGGGTGAAGGTGTCGCGCGATGGCTATGCGCTGCTGGCCGATCGCGTGGAATATGCCCGCGGGTCAGACAGCAAGGCCGGCGAGGTGGTGGCGATCGGCAATGTGCAAATCACCGATCCGTCCGGGAACCAGGCGCTGGGTGACCGCATCACCCTGTCTGACAGCCTGAAGGATGGCGCCATCGCCAACATGCTGCTGGTGCTGAACGATGGCGGCCGGCTGGGGGCAAAGGCCGCCACGCGCAGCGACCGCCGTTACACGATGGATCGCGCCGTCTACAGCCCCTGCGCCGTGGTGGACAGCGAAGGCTGCCCGCAGGCGCCGGTGTGGAAGATCAAGGCGGTGCGCATCGTCTATGACGAAAATCGCCACCGTATCTCCTATAAGAATGCCAGCCTGGAAATGTTCGGCGTGCCGGTGCTGTTCCTGCCTACACTGTCGCATCCTGATGGTGATTCCCCGCGCGCCGGCGGAATGCTGGTGCCGGCAGTGGAAATCCAGCGGCAGCTGGGCGTGGGCGTTTCGGCGCCGATCCACTTCGCCACCGGGCCGGATCAGGATTTCACCATCACCCCCTGGCTTTATACCGCCACCAATCCGGCGCTGGCCTTTCAGGCGCGGCGGCTGCTGAAGGACGGCCCAATCCAGGTCGATGGCATGTTCACTTTCTCGCGCCGCTTTGATCTGGCTGCCGATGGCGTGACGGAAGTGGACCAGGGCGAACGCTTCCGCGGCTATCTGGGCGTGAAGGGCCGGTTGCAGCACGACAGCAAATGGCGATCAGTGTTCTCGGTTCGCCTGACGACGGACGACACGTTCAACCGCCGTTATGGCCTGGGTTTCGATGATACGCTGCGCTCGTCCTATGCGCTGGAACGCGTCACCGATGAAAGCTGGCTGTCGATTTCAGCCTGGTATTTCCAGGGCCTGCGCGCCACCGATCGCGGCGGCGAGATCCCGCTGGCGCTGCCGTTGATTGATTATGACTGGCGGCCCGATTGGAATGTGGCCGGCGGCAAGGTGCGGCTGGGCGCCAATTCGCTGCTGCTCACCCGCAACAGTGGGCAAGACATGTTCCGCGCCGTCAGCTGGGGCCGCTGGGATCGCAACTTCTACACGCAGATGGGTCAGCGCATCGGTTTCACCGGCCTGGTGCGCGGTGATCTTTATGATGTGCGCAATTCAGAACTGGCCACCTTCCCCGAATATGCCGGCCGTGATGGCTGGCGCGGGCGCGCTGTGGCGCTGGCGGCGGTTGATGTCAGTTGGCCGTTTGCCGGCCCGGCCTTTGGCGGCGAGCAGGTGATCAGCCCGCGGGTGCAACTGGTGGCGGCACCGCGCATTGCCAACAATGGCTTTGCCAACGAAGATGCCCGCGCCTTTGAACTGGAAGACGTGTCGCTGTTCGATCTGAACCGCACGCCGGGCCTTGATCGCGTTGAAAGCGGCAGCCGCCTCACCTATGGCGCCGAATATACACTTGATCGGCCCGGCTGGCAGTTGCGCGCCGAAATCGGCCAGTCGCTGCGCTTGAACGGTGATGGCAGCGAATTTGCCGATGGCACCGGCTTTCGCGGCCGCGTTTCCGACGTGGTGGGCCGCACCAGCCTGAAGATCGGCCGGCTGGTGGAACTGACCCACCGCTTTCGGCTCGACAAGGATAATTTCGCTGTTCGCCGCAATGAAATCGATCTCACGCTCGGCGGCCGGCGTTCCTATGTGTCGGCGGCGTATATTCGCCTCAACCGCAATGTCACGCTGGAAGATCTGGAAGACCGGCAGGAATTGCGCATCGCCGGGCGCGTGGCCATCGCACGTTATTGGGCGCTGTTCGGCAATGCCATCATCGATCTCACCACCAAGGCGGAAAACCCGTTGGCCAATGGTGATGGCTTCCGCGGTATCCGCCACCGGGTTGGCATCCAGTATGAGGATGAATGTTTCCGCTTCGGCATCGGCTGGCGCCGCGATTATGTGGGTGATCGCGATTTCCGCCCCGGCAACAATTTCCAGATCAGCATCGCCTTCAAGACGCTGGGTCAATGATGTTTTCAGCGGCCGTTCAGGCGGCGGTCGCCATTGCGGCCCGGTCTGGCCCAAACAAGCGCTTTCCCCGATCGCTGCCCTTGCGCTAAGGGCAAAGCTCGGGGATGCGCTGCGGCGCTTCGGAGCATGTGAATGAAGGTCAAATTTCTGAACGGACTGCTGGGGTTTGCCGTGGCTGGAGCCATGGTGGTGCCCGCGGGCAACGCCAGCCTGCTGGCCCAGGCCGCGCCCCGCACGTTTTCAGCCAATGATCTGCCCGAAATGGTGGTCTTGGGCGATGTCGATCCGACGCTGCGCAAGGCCCAGGCCATCGTCAATGGCGATGTGATCACCGACACGGATATCGATCAGCGCCTCGGTCTGGTGCTGGCAGCCAATGGGGGCCGCGTTGCTGATGAAGAAAAGCAGCGCCTGCGCCTGCAGATCATCCGCAACCTGATCGATGAAAAACTGCAACTGCAGGAAGCCGCCGAAAACGACATCCGCATCAATGAAGCGGAAGTCACCCGCTCGTTCGAGCGCATTGCCCAGAATTTCAAGCGCACGCCGGCACAGTTCGAGATCTACCTGAAAGGCAACAGCTCTTCGTCAAACAGCCTGAAGGCCCAGATCCGCGCCGAAATGGCGTGGAGCCGGGTGCTGCGCCGCAAGGTCGAACCGATGGTCAATGTCGGTGACGATGAAGTCCAGCAGGTGATCGACAAGCTGAACGCCGCCAAGGGCAAAGACGAATTTCATGTTGGCGAAATTTTCCTGTCGGCCACGCCGGAAACGCTTGATGCGGTGATGCAGGATGCTTCGCGCATCGTTGGCCAGGTGCGCGGCGGGGCGAGCTTCGTCGCCTATGCCCGCCAGTTTTCCGAAGCCTCCTCGGCCGGCCTTGGCGGCGATCTGGGCTGGGTGCGCGGCGAGCAGCTGAACAGCGCCGTTTCGACCGCCGTGGCAGCGCTGCAGCCGGGTCAGGTCACCGATGCCATCCCGGTAACGGGCGGTGTTGCCATCATGGCGCTGATCGAAAAGCGCCAGGTGCTGGCCGCCGATCCGTTGATGGCGCAGCTCAGCCTGAAACAGCTCACCATCCCGTTGAAGGCCGATACCACTGAAGCCCAGGCCCGCGCCAAGGTGGAGGAAATCGGCAGGCTCAGCCAGAACATGGGCGGTTGTGGCGGTGTCGAGGCGCTGGCGCAGAAGGTGGGCGGCGAGGTCGCTGTCAACGATGCGGTGCGCATGAAGGATCTGCCGGCGCAGTTGCAGGCCATTTTGGGTCGCATGTCGATCGGCGAAGCCACCCCGGCCTTCGGTTCGGCCGAAGAAGGCCTGCGCGTGCTGGTGCTGTGCGGCCGCGACGACAGCCAGGTGCAGGCCAAGGCACCCAATTTCGAGGAAATCTACGCCCAGATGAACGATGAGCGCGTGAACATGCGCGCCCGCCGATACCTGCGCGATCTGCGGCGCGACGCTATCGTCGACTATCGTTGATGGCACCAATCCCGGCGCCATTGGCCGTTTCGATCGGCGATCCGGCCGGCATTGGCCCGGAAATTATCGCCGGCGCCTGGGAACAACGGGTCGCCGCCGGGCTGCCGCCATTCCTTGCCATTGGTGACGCACGTTCGATCCGCGCCGTGTGGGATGGGCCGATTGCCGTGCTGTCTGATCCGGCTTCTGCGGCCGCTGCCTTCGATGGCGCGCTGCCACTGATTCAGGTTGATGATCCCGGCGAGATCGTGCCCGGCGAACCCAATCTGGCCGGCGCCCGCTGCGCGCTGGACAGTCTGGAACTGGCCGCCGGCATCACCCGCCAGGGCATGGCATCGGCGCTGGTCACTGGGCCGGTCTCAAAGGCGCAATTGTTCGCCATCGGCTTCACCTACCCGGGCCAGACCGAATTTGTTGCCGAACGCTGCGGCATCGCGCCGGCCAATGCGGTGATGATGCTGGCCGGGCCCAGCCTGCGGACCGTTCCGCTCACCGTGCACGTGCCGCTGGCCGAGGTGCCCCGACTGGTCACCGCCGATCTGATCATCACCCGCGCCCGCATCACCGCCCGGGCGCTGATCCGCGATTACGGCATCGAAAACCCGCGCCTGGCCATCGCCGGCCTCAACCCGCATGCCGGCGAACAGGGCACGCTGGGCCGCGAGGAGGTGGAGATCATCCGCCCGGCCATCGAGGCCCTGCGCGCCGAGGGTATCGACGTGATCGGGCCCCTGCCCGCCGATACGATGTTCCACCCGTCCGCCCGCGCCCGTTACGACGTGGCGCTGTGCATGTATCATGATCAGGCGCTGATCCCGTTGAAGGCGCTGCATTTCGATGATGGCGTCAACGTCACGCTTGGCCTGCCGATCGTGCGCACCTCGCCCGATCATGGCACCGCCTTCGATATCGCCGGCAAGGGGCTGGCCACCCCCAGCGCCATGATCGCCGCCATCCGCATGGCCGGTGAGTGCGCCGCCCGCCGCGCCGCCGGCTGAGCCATGGCGTTGCCCACCCTGCCGCCGCTGCGCGAGGTCATTGCCCGGCACGGGCTCAATGCCAAGAAATCGCTTGGCCAGAATTTCCTCACCGATACCAATCTGCTCGATCGCATCGCCCGCATTCCCGGACTAGGGCCAGAGTCACGCGTTTACGAAGTCGGCCCCGGCCCCGGCGGCCTTACCCGCGCTCTGCTTCGCACCGGTGCGCAGGTGTTTGCGGTTGAGCGTGATGACCGGGCCCTGCCCGCGCTGGCTGAACTTGCCGCCGCCGCCGATGGCCGGCTGACCGTGATCGGCGGCGATGCCATGGCCGTCGATCCGCGCGCGCTGGCCGGGGACGGCGCCCATATTGTGGCCAACCTGCCCTACAATATCGGCACAGCCCTGTTCACCGGCTGGCTGGAAAGCCCACAATGGCCGCCATGGTGGGCCAGCCTGACGCTGATGTTCCAGAAGGAAGTCGCCCAGCGCATCATCGCGAGCCCAGGTGATGATGCCTATGGCCGGCTCGCCGTGCTGGCACAGTGGCGCTCCACGCCGAAGATCGCCCTCACCCTGCCGGCCCGCGCCTTTGTGCCCGCGCCCAAAGTGGAAAGCGCCGTGGTCCACCTCGTGCCCACAACGCCGCTCAGCGCCGCCACCCCGGCGCGCCTCGCCGCGCTCACCGCTGCTGCCTTCGGCCAACGCCGCAAGATGCTGCGCGCCAGCCTGCGCGGCCTGCCCGGCGCACTTGAGGCGATGGAAGCCGAAGGCATCAAGCCCGAAGCCCGCGCCGAAACCGTGCCGGTGGAGGCCTTTGCCAAGGCTGCGGCGCGGTTGGGATAGAACTCAGCCAAAAATGTCCGGTCATGCTGGCGAAGGCCAGCATCCATTGTGCCGGCAGGTCCCCAAGTCCCGAAGTAAGCCCATGCTCCACGATGGATGCTGGCCTTCGCCAGCATGACACGCACAAGCGGTTCTCACTCCTGCGTCGTCTTCGCCTTCACCGGCGCCACGCTGGCCTGCGCGCTCGCCTTGGCGATCACGCCTTCCAGGCGTGTCGCGGCACCGCAATCGGCCTTGCACAGCGCCTTGATGCGGGCGAGGTTGATCTGCGCCCGCGCCGTCGCGCCGCGCGCCACCAGCGCCCGGCCCTGGCCTTCCAGGGCGGCAATATCCGACGGGTTCAGCGCCAACGCGTCGCGATAATATTTTACCGCCTTGCCAGGCAGGCCCAGCTTTTCATAGGCGGCGGCAATGCCGGCAAACGCCCCGACATTGCGCGGATCACTGGCCAGCGCGGCTTCGAAACTGTCGATCGCGTCCTGTGGCTTGCCGGCGGCCAGCGCGGCCTGGCCAGCGGCAGCCATCTGCAGCGAAACCGGCTTCAATTGGTCGTCGCGGCCTGGCGCAGCGGTGGCAGTTGTGGCCAGCAGGACCAGCGGCAGCAGGAACGTGAAACGCATCAAATGTCTCCCTGGCGCCGCTTCTATCAAAGCCGGGATGACTGCGCGATGAAAAAGCCGTCGCACCCATCATCGGCCGGGGTGAGCACCCGGGTCTGCCAAGGTCCCAAGTTCGGTGTGGCGGCCAACTGCGCTTCGCCTTCGGCCGGCAGCAGCGAACAGACGATATAGACAATCCGACCGCCGGGCTTGAGCAGCAGCGTGGCCAGTTCGATCAGCATGGCCTGCGTCGCCACCAGCCGTTCAAGCCGCGCCGGATTCAGCCGCCAGCGGCTTTCCGGGTTGCGCCGCCAGGTGCCGCTGCCCGAACAGGGTGCATCGATCAGCACGGCATCACAACTGCCCATCAGATCAGCCAGCGCCTGCGCTTCGCCGCCGGGATTAAGCAGCCGTGTTTCCACCGCCGCGCCGGCCCGTGTTGCCCGCGGCGACAACTGGCTCAGCCGGGCGCGATCGGTATCACAGGCGATCAGCCGGCCCTCTCCCCTCATGTCGGCGGCGAGCGCCAGAGTCTTGCCGCCCGCGCCGGCGCACAGGTCCACCACCGTTTCGCCGGCATGCGCCGCCAGCGTGGCGGCCGCGATCTGGCTGCCGGCGTCCTGCACTTCGATGAGGCCTTCGCCAAATTCCGGCAGCGCTTCGACGTTGGTGCCCGATGGCAACCGCACGCCGTGCGCGGTGTTCG
>JAIXQM010000090.1 GCA_027485735.1 Sphingomonadales bacterium
CAAGTGCGCGCCTACCTCGCCCGCGCGTGCCAACCGCAGTTCAAGTTCCTCTGCGTCAACGATCTCCCCCAGGTCGAAGCCGCCATCCCCGACACCCGCGCCTGGATCGAACGCGCGATTGCGGCGTGAGGGGTTAGGCAGAAGAGGGCCTCCGGCGGGCAGGGACGTGGACCCTGCACTCTTTTGTTTCGGGTGTGCTAAAATGAAGCCTCAGAGCGCTAATATAGAGATCAATATGGAGATCAATATGGAAGCCGAAGGCAAGGCCATGTTTCCGATGCCCAGCGCGGATGAAATCAAGCGCGCGTTTCGTGCGCTCGGCGCGTCGGAAAATCTGGATCGGCGCCCGGACCAATTGCTGCGGGCCGCAGCCGCATGGCTGGCCGATTGGTTGGCTTGGGAGGCCCCGCTGGCCAGCGAATCAGAGATTTTTCACGGCGTTGGGCAGTCTCCACAGGTTGATGCAATCTGGACGGCTTTTCAGTGCTTCGGTTTGCCCACCTACCGTCCTGACTATCTCGATTGGCTGAATGCGCAAAAGAAAGAAACCTGGATGTCCGGCGGGATGGTTGCCAATTCAAGTTACACAACTTTGCATATGTTCATTGTCGCAGCACACCGCAGCGAGCAATGGTCGGAAGGGTCGTGGGGACTTCTTGTTGCGCGGGGTGGTTTGTTGGCAGCGGCACGCGAGCTGTTGCGGCGGGTGCGCAAGGGGCAGTGGCAGGCACAATGGAGCTGAAGCTTCATTAGGACGGCGCGCTGGAGGGGCAAGATGGCGTGCCCAGTGTCTGCATCAGGCCAAAAAGGTGACATGAACGAGCCGTCCCAAACCAACGGGTGCAGGGACTGCGTCCCTGCCCGCCGGAGGCCCCTCTTCTTTTCACCCAAACGAAAAAGGCCGCCGCTCCACCGAGCGACGGCCCTCCTGTTTCGCAGCGATCGCTGATTACAGCTTGCCGGTGAGTTCCGGGACCAGCGTGAAGAGGTCGCCGACCAGGCCGACGTCGGCCACCTGGAAGATCGGGGCTTCTTCGTCCTTGTTGATGGCGACGATGATCTTGCTGTCCTTCATGCCGGCCAGGTGCTGGATCGCGCCGGAGATGCCGACGGCGACATAGAGTTCCGGGGCGACGATCTTGCCGGTCTGGCCGACCTGATAATCGTTGGGGGCATAGCCGGCGTCCACAGCGGCGCGGCTGGCGCCAACGGCGGCGCCGAGCTTGTCGGCGAGCGGATCGATATACTCGTGGAACTTGTCCGACGAGCCCAGCGCGCGGCCGCCGGACACGATGATCTTGGCGGCGGTGAGTTCGGGGCGGGCCGACTTGGTGAGTTCGGCGCCGACGAAGCTCGACGTGCCGGCCGAACCGGCACCGCTGACGGCTTCAACGCTGGCGCTGCCGCCGCTGGTTGCGGCCTTGGCGAAGGCGGTGCCGCGCACGGTGATCACCTTCTTGGCGTCCGACGATTTCACGGTGGCGATGGCGTTGCCGGCATAGATCGGGCGGGTGAAGGTATCCGGGCCTTCGACCGACAGGATCTCGCTGATCTGCGCCACGTCGAGCGCGGCGGCGACGCGCGGGGCGACGTTCTTGCCGCGGCTGGTGGCAGGCGCGACGAACGCATCGTAACCCGCCATGAGCCCAGCGATCAGCGGGGCGAGGTTCTCCGGCAGCGCGGCGCCATAGGCGGCATCATCGGCAACCAGCACCTTGGCGACGCCGGCCACTTTCGCGGCGGCTTCGGCCACTGAACCGCAGCCGGAACCGGCCACCAGCACATGCACATCGCCGCCCAGTTGGGTGGCTGCCGTGATGGTCGCCAGCGTGGCGTCTTTCAGATCGACGTTATCGTGTTCTGCGAGGACCAGCGTGCTCATGCGACGGCTCCCATTTCCTTCAGCTTCGCGACCAGTTCATCGACCGATTTCACCTTGATGCCGGCCTGGCGCTTGGCCGGCTCGGTCACTTTCAGGGTGGTCAGGCGCGGCGTCATGTCCACGCCGTAATCGGCCGGGGTCTTGTTGGCGATCGGCTTGCTCTTGGCCTTCATGATGTTCGGCAGCGAGGCATAGCGCGGTTCGTTCAGACGCAGATCGGTCGTCACGATCGCCGGCATCTTCAGCGCCACGGTTTCGAGGCCGCCATCGATTTCGCGGGTCACGTTCACCGTCTCGCCCTGCGGGTCGAGCTTGGAGGCAAACGTGCCCTGGGCCCAACCCAGGAGCCCGGCGAGCATCTGGCCGGTCTGGTTGGCGTCATCATCAATGGCCTGCTTGCCGAGGATGACCAGGCCCGGCGCTTCTTCAGCGACGATGCCGGCCAGCACCTTGGCGACGGCCAGCGATTCGGTGGTCACGTCGGTTTGCACCAGGATGCCGCGATCGGCACCCATGGCCAGCGCAGTCCGCAGCGTTTCGGTGCATTGCTGCACGCCCACGGAAACGACCACGACCTCGGTGGCGATGCCCTTTTCCTTCAGGCGGATCGCCTCTTCGACGGCGATTTCGTCGAAGGGGTTCATGCTCATCTTGATGTTGGCGAGTTCGACGCCGGTGTTATCCGACTTCACGCGCACCTTGACGTTGTAATCCACCACCCGTTTGACGGGGACTAGCACCTTCATGGCTGGCCTTTCCCAAGCATATTTGAGCCCCGCAATTGACCCATGCGAAGGGCAGGGTCAAGGCCCAAGTTTACGTTAACGTCAACCTGACCCTAGCGATTTGCACCGGGGACCCAGAGTACATCGCCGGTCGCCGCATTTTCCACCCGCGCCAGCACGAACAGGAGATCGGAAAGCCTGTTGAGATAGTGGCGGGCAGGCGCGGAAATCTCGTCGCCGGCGGCCACTGCGTCACGCTCGGCGCGGCGCGCAATGGTGCGGGCGAGGTGAAGATGGGTGGCGCTCGCCGTGCCGGCGGGCAGAATGAAGCTCTTCAACGGCTCGAGGGTGTCATTGGCGGCGTCGATCTGCGTTTCCAGCCAGTCCACCTGCACCGGCACGATGCGAAGCGCGCCTTCGACACCATCGGGAGTTGCCACATCGGCGCCCAGATCGAACAGATCATTCTGGATGCGCGACAGGATGGCATCGGTTGCGGCGCTGGCCGAAAGCCGGGCAAGGCCGATGGCGGCATTGGCTTCATCCACGCTGCCCATCACCACCGGGCGGTGGCTGGCCTTGGAGACGCGACTGCCATCGACCAGGCCGGTGGAGCCATCATCGCCGGTGCGGGTGTAGATGCGGTTCAGGCGAACCATCGGCCAATCAGCCCGGACGGTTGATCAGGAACAGGATGACGATGAAGAAGATCGCCAGCGCCTGCAGCGCGACGCGCAGGCTCATCATGCGGTTCGATTGCGCGCCCGTCACATCCTGGCCGCGCGCCATGATGATGATGCCGCGCGCCAGCACCGCCAGCGTGGCCACTGCCGAGGCGATCATGAAGAAGACGAGAGTCGATTGCATGAGTAGAGGTCTAACAGCCTTTGGCAGGCTGAACAGGGGGGTGCGTCAGCAAGGCCGTGCTGCCTCCTCAGCCTCCTGAAAACTTAGGCCGCAGCCATCCCCCGCCGCCGGCGCAGGGTCGCGCCCACCAGGCCGAAACCGATGATCAGCATGGCCCAACTTGACGGCTCCGGCACAGCGCCGCCGATGTTGATGATGTTGAGCTGCAGATTGCCCACACCCACCGCCTGTAGCGGCAGGCCGGCCAAGGTGCCGTTGATCAGCGGATTGCCCTGCCGGAACACGATGTTCAGGAACAAGGGCGTGCCCAGCGGCCCGGTGAGCACACCAGCGAAATCGCGCGTCGTCACATCGGTGATCATTGCGGGCGGATTGGCGAGCGGGCCCTGAAGGGTGCGCCCGAAGAACAGCGAACCGATAAACAGATCGGGCGGCAAATTGCCCGCAATCTCATAGGGCTTCAGCAGGCTGCCCGAGACCAGCCGCGCGCCGGTGGTATAGCCCATCTGATCGAGGCGGTTGTTGGGATTGCCGCCAACGCCGCCATTGTTGATCGTGAAGATATTGCCGAAATCATTGCCGGTGCGCAGCAGCGTGACCGGGCCATTGGTGCCGAACAGATCGACCTGGCCGCCCATCACCGCGCCGGAGAGGAACGCACTTTCGCCCTGGCCGCCCACCGGCCCGGTCAATTGCTGGCTGGCCGCAGCCGTATCGACCAGGAACGCCCCCACCACCGTGGCGCCGGCAAATTGCTGCAAGGCCGCAATCGGCGTGCCGGATGGTGAGACACCGGCCAAGCCAGTGAAGGTGATCAACTGTTGCGCCGCCGTGGCGGGAACACAAACGCCGATGGCCGCCACCAGCGCGGCACACACAAACCCTGAACGCATGCGAAACTCCCCCTGTGATGGGGAAACTCCGCTCCCCTGCTCATCGGGTAAATATTCTGTAAAATAGGGTCAACAGAGTATTTGTCAGCACAGCGGTGATTGCGCAAGCAGCGCGGTGCGCAGCGCAGCCGGATCGGCACCGTTCGCCCGCAAGGCCGCCAGCGTCTCGCCTGCGTCGCGCTTCGCCAGGCGCCGGCCATCGCTGCCCAGCACCAGCAGGTGGTGGTGATAGCGCGGCACGGCCAAGCCGAGCAGGGCCTGCAGCAGGCGCTGGCCATGGGTCGCTTCAAACAGATCCACCCCACGCACCACGTCGGTCACGCCCTGTGCCGCATCATCCACCACCACCGCCAGTGTGTACGCCGTGCCGATATCGCGCCGCGCAACCACGAAATCACCTTGCGCCGCCGGATCAGCCTGTTGCGGCCCGGCCCAGGCATCATGCCATTGCAAAGGCCCGGTGATGGCGAGCGCGGCGGCCACGTCCAGCCGCCAGGCCGCCGCTTCGCTGGCCAGCCGCCGCGCGCGTTCTTCGGGCTCGAGGTGGCGGCAGGTGCCGGGATAGGTCGGGCCATCGCTGCCATGGGGGGCGCTCGCCGCCGCCGCAATATCGGCCCGCGTGCAGAAACAGGGATAGGCAACGCCCATGGCCACCAGCCGATCCAGCGCCGCGCGGTACATCGCCCCGCGCTCGCTTTGCCGCCACACCGGCCCATCCCAGTCCAGCCCCAGCCATGTGAGGTCTGCCATGATCGCCGCTTCAAATTCCGGGCGGCAGCGTGTGGTGTCGATATCCTCGATGCGCAGGATGAAGCGACCGCCAGACTGCCGCGCGAACTGCCACGCAAGCAGCGCTGACAAGGCGTGTCCCCGGTGCAGCAAGCCTGTGGGCGACGGCGCAAAGCGGGTGGTGATCGGAGACTTATCCACATTATCCACAACGAAATCCGGTGGTGTCATTGGCCTGACATACAATGTGTTGTAAAGACTGCCCATCACGGAACGGCCGCGCTGGCGGCCCTGGAGATGCGGCCCCTGTGCGGCAACTCTTGTGCGACTGGGCCCGTGTCGAGCGTTGCCACCCCGATGTGTGGGGAGGGCCCAATGTTGACGGCTGAGTTGCTGGAACAGAAGTTCGTCACCGAACGCAGCCTGATTTCGCCCGAAGCCTGCCCGGCGCTGGTGCTCAACGCCGATTATACCCCCTTGTCCTATTATCCGCTGTCGCTGTGGCCGTGGCAGACGGCGATCAAGGCCGCCTTCCTGGAACGGGTGGACATCATCGCCGAATATGACCGCGAGATCCGATCGCCATCCCTGCGCATGAAGCTGCCCTCGGTGATCGCGCTCAGGCAATATGTGCGCCCAGCCAGCCACTCGGCCTTCACGCGCTTCAACCTGTTCCTGCGTGATCGTTTCACCTGCCAATATTGCAACGTGCCCGGCGGCGAACTCACCTTTGATCATGTCGTCCCGCGGGCCTACGGCGGCCGCACGACGTGGGAAAATGTCACCACCGCATGCGCGCCGTGCAACCTGAAAAAGGGCGGCCGCACCCCGGCCGAAGCGCACATGCACCTGCTGTCACGCCCCGGCCAGCCCACCACCCACGATCTGCAGGCCCACGGCCGCGCCTTCCCGCCGCATTATTGCCACGAGACCTGGCGCGATTATCTTTATTGGGACGTGGAACTGCTGGCCTGATGGTGGCGGTGCTGCGGCTGCTTCCGATTGCCGCCGATGGCCGTTGTGATGGCCGCGATGGCCCATGGCCCGACGAAACGGCCGCCCTGCTCGATGCCACGCGCCAGCTCTATGCGGAACAGGGCCACCACCCGCCGTGGATTTCCTATCTGGCCTTTGTGGGCGACGAGATGGTGGGCGGCGGCGCCTTCGTTGGCCCGCCCGGGGCAGACGGCGTGGAGATCGCCTATTTCACCCGGTCTGATCTTGAAGGACGTGGCTATGCCGGGCGCACGGCCGCTGCGTTGGTGGCCCTTGCCCGTGCCGCCGATCCAGCCCTGCCGATCTGGGCCAAGACCTTGCCGGAAGAAAACGCCTCCACCCATATTCTGCGCCGCCTGGGCTTTGGCTTCACCGGCATCGTGCAGGATCACGAGATCGGCGACGCCTGGCGCTGGCAATTGCAGCCCCCGACCTGATCCGCAGCCGAACCGGCCGGATCAGGCAGACGCGCTGTTACGTAGTGGCGGAAAGGGTGGGCTCCTGAACCCGAATTGTGCCCCTCTCGGTTCAGCCGGCATTATTGCCGGCAAGGGCCGCATGGCCCTCTGCGCTTTCGAATTGCAGCACGGCCCGCTCACCTTGGTTGCTGAGCGCGCGCACCATCCGTTCGGCCGCGGAAATGGCGGCGTCGCGGCAAGCGGCGGGCATCATCATGCACTCATCGCGGCGAACCGCCCAGCCATAGGGTTCCTTGACGATGGCAAACACAATCATTGCGGCACTCCTTTTTTGCATGGCGCACGCAGGTAAAACGCCTGACCGGGGGATTCGTTCACTGGTTTTGCCGAGAACCCAAAATAATCCTGATCGCGCAGCTAACCGCGCCGCGCTGCAACGGAATCCGCAACGGGGCGCCTGCGGGGTTTTGCGGGCAGGGCACCCCGTCCAAATGGGCAGCGGCAATGCCACGGCACACACCGTGCGGGTTGGTGACGCTGATGTCGTACCTGCAGCCGAGGTGCTGAAGCGTGACGTCAAAGCCCGGCCATTGATCGGGAATGCAGGGATCAATCTCCAGGAAGCCGTCGCGAATGCGCACGCCCAGCAGATGTTCAAGGCCCGCCCGCTGCATCCAGCCGGCCGCACCGGTATACCAGGTCCAGCCACCGCGTCCCACGTTGGGCGGCCGCGAATAGATATCGGCGGCGACCACATATGGCTCCACCTTGTAACGATGCAGTTCCGAGGGCGTGAGGCTGTGGTTGATCGGGTTGAGCATGGCGAGCAGGGAACCCGCCTGGTTGCCGTCGCCCAGCATGGCCCAGGCAATCACCGACCACAGGGCAGCATGGGTATATTGCCCGCCATTCTCGCGGATGCCGGGGGGATAACCCTTGATATAGCCTGGATCGAGCGGCGTGTGATCGAACGGCGGCGCAAACAGCAGCGCCAGCCCGGTTTCGGTCGAGACGAGTTCGCGAGCGGCCGATGCCATGGCACGGCGCGCCCGCGCCGGATCGCCGCCGCCCGACATCACCGCCCAGGATTGGGCGATGGAATCGATCCGGCATTCGTCGCTGGCCGATGATCCCAGCGGCGCACCATCATCGAACCAGCCGCGCCGATACCAGTCTCCATCCCAGGCTTCGCCATCCAGCGCCGCGCGCAAGGCGGCGGCATGGGCCGTCCACGCCGTAACGCGTGCCGTGTCACCGCGGGCAGCGGCAATCGGCATGAACGCCGTCAGGCTGGCATCGAGGAACCAGCCCATCCAGACGCTTTCGCCCAACCCTTCATGGCCGACGCGGTTCATGCCATCGTTCCAGTCGCCTCCGCCAAACAGCGGCAGGCCGTGCACCCCGACCGCAAGGCTGGCATCCAGCGCCCGCGCGCAATGTTCATACAGGCTGGCCGAGCTGTTGCTGATGCCGGGATGGAAGAAATTTTCCATCTCGCCCGGGGCCAACACGGGGCCATCGAGAAACGCAATCTCTTCCGACAGGATCGCGGCATCGCCGGTTGCCGAAAGATAATGCGCCGTCACCAGCGCCAGCCACACGCGATCATCGGCAAAGCGGGTGCGCACGCCATTGCCGGCCTGCGGCAGCCACCAATGCTGCACATCGCCTTCGATGAACTGACGGCCCGCCGCGCGCACGATCTGGGTGCGGGCAATGGCGGGGCGCACCGTGGCCAGCGCCATCACGTCCTGCAGCTGGTCGCGAAATCCATAGGCACCGCTGGCCTGATAGAAGCCGGCACGCGCCCGGATGCGGCAAGCCAGCGTTTGATAGAGCAGCCAGCCATTGAGCATGATGTCGAGCGAACGGTCCGGCGTGGTGACGTTCACCGCGCCGAGCAGTTCGGCCCAATCATCGGTCACTTCGGCCAGCACGGCATCAAGATCGGCAGTGCGATAGCGTTCGATCAGCGTGCGCGCGGCATCGTCGCCCGCCGTTTCCCCCGCCAAGCACAGGATCTCGATGCTGGCGCCGTCGGCCAGTTCGATCTGCGTCTGCATCGCGCCGCAGGGATCAAGGCCGGCCCCGACGCGGTTGGACAAGGGCGTCTGGCTGGCCATCGCCAGCGGATCGCCAATATCGCCGTTGCGCCCGATGAATTCCCGGCGGTCCCCGCTGTGGCTGGTCTGCCGCCCCCCCAGATCAAGGAAAGCGGTGCGGCCAGCAAAACCCGTAACCCAGGCATTGCAGGCAAACATCGCGCCGCTCGCCGGATCGCTGCGGGTGACGGTGAACGGCGCGGCGGCGGCGCGCGATGGCCCCAGCACCCATTCCACATAGGCAGCAACCGTCAGCCGCCGCGCCCGCCCCGAACTGTTGCGGATGGTGAGCCGTGAAATCTTCACCGGATCGGCGATGGGCACATATTCGATCAGGCCGAATTCCAGCCCCGACACCGCATATTCAAAGCGGCTGTAGCCCCAGCCATGATGCACAACATACGTGCCGGCCGGATCGCGGATGGGCGCCGCAGTCGGGCTCCACACGGCCCCATCATCATCATCGCGGATGTAGAAGGCGTGTCCGGCCGGATCACCCACCGGATCGTTGGACCACGGCGTCAACGGGTGTTCGCGGCTGTTGGCGGCCCAGGTGAAGCCGGCGCCATCGGCCGACACCTGAAAGCCGAAATCGGGGTTGGCGATCACATTGATCCACGGCATCGGCGTCGTCTGGCCCGGCCCCTGCACGATCACATATTCCCGGCCATTCTCCGCAAAGCCGCCGATGCCGTTGAAATATTCCAGCGTTGGCAGGCTGGCCGGGCGATCAGCTTTCGCCGCATCGGGAAGGCGCGGCAGGCGACGGCGCAGCGCCGGTTCACGCCGCGCGTCGAGCTGGCTGGCCAACGGGCCGTTGTGCGCATCAATCACCACCCGCGCCACCGCCAGCAGCAGATCACGGGTCGGATCGGGAACAAGATCGGCGCGCAACACGAACACCGTGCCGGGGCTGCGTTCGCCGAACTGCGCGCGCGATTGGCTGGCCCGCACCAGGCCCTCAAGAGCGCTTTGGAGATCCTGCACATAAGATGTGCCGCGTTCGTTGATGATCACCAGATCAAACGACAGCTGCTTCATCCGCCAATAATCGGTGGCCTGCATCAGTTCGCGTGCCACCGCCAGTTGCTCGATATCGGCGATGCGCAGCACGATGATCGGCAGATCGCCAGAGATGCCCAGCGACCACAGGCCCGATTGCGGGCCGGCCCCCTGCGCCAGGGCAATCGCGCCGGGTCGCATGCTGGCCGAAACATACAGCATGTGCCCGGCCAGCCGCTGGAACTGGGCGGCCTGGCCCGCACCCAGCCGCAGATGGTGGAGCTGGATTTGGGCCTGCGTGAAGGCCAGCGTCGCCGCGCGTTCAAAGGCGGTTGGCGCGCTGTGCTTGTCGATCATCTCCAGAACCGCTTGCCGGCTGGAGCCCGCCATCGTCCAGAACGCCACATGGGCCGTTTCACCGGGCGCCACCCGCACACGGGTGCGCAACACGAACACGGGATCGACCACGGCGCCGTGCGAGCCTGAAAGGGATCGGCCATCGGCAACGGCACGCGGCCGATGGGCATTGCCGCCCCGGCCCAGAAACTGGGCGCGATCGGTTTCGAACTCGCACGATCCCACGGCCTTGTCGTCCACCACGATCAGGTGCGCGGCCCAGGTTTCGCGGTCAGCCGGGTCGCGCTGGCGGCGCCGGGCGAGCAGGGCATGGCACCCTGGCAGGCATTCGGTTTCGATGAACAATTTGGAAAAGGCCGGGTGGGCCACATCGGCGGCCTGCGGGGCCAGCGCGAGTTCGGCGAACGAGGTGATTTCGACGGTGCGCACCTCGCTGCCGGCATTGCCGATCGACACCCGCCGCACCTCGCTGTCGTCCTCTGCCGAAACCAGCACGGTCATGCTGGTGGTCAGATCACCATCGCGGCGGACGAATTCGGCGCGATCCTCGTTGAAGCTGACCGCATAGCTGTCAGGCTCGCGGCGGATCGGCTGGAACCCGGCCGACCAGATTTCGCCACTATCGGCATCGCGCAAATAGATATGGGAGCCCCAATCATCGCACGTCGGATCTTCGCGCCAGCGGGTGACCGCAATGTCCCGCCAGCGGCTGTAACCCGATCCGGCCGCCGTGATCATCAGCGTGTATCGGCCGTTGGACAGAAGATGGGTTGCCGGCGCCGGCGTGTGCGGCGTGACGAACTGTCGGCCGACGGATCGGCTGATGAACGGCGTCTTTGTGGCCGGTTGGACTTCTTCGGCAGCAGCGATTGGCGCTGCTGCCACCAGGCGCGGCATGCGTTCCTGCAACAGGAGTTCGGCGGCTTTCACCAGCGGTTCGGCATGGAAGCGATCGCACATGATGCAGCCGAACACCGTGTTGGCCAGCGCCACGATCGTCATGCCTTGATGATGCGCCATGAAATTGCGGACGATGGCCACGCTGCGGCCGATCGGCAGCCGCGACGCCGTGAAGTCCAGCGCGTCATAATAGCCATAGCGCCCCATCGCGCCGGCCTGATCGAGGCGTTTGAAATTGGCGATGGCAGCGTGCGGCTGCGCCATTGCGGCCAGCGCGGTGGCATAGGGCGCGACCACCAGATCGTCTGCCAGCCCGCGCTTCAGCCCCAGGCCCGGCACGCCGAAATTGGAATATTGGTAGGTCAGTTCCAGATCGCGCGCATTGAACGCGGATTCCGATATGCCCCACGGCAGATCATGCTGCTTGCCGTACTCGATGTGAGCCGCGACCGCCCGGCATTCGGTGCGTTCCAGCAGGCTGCCGGCCGGCGGGCGCATGACCAGCGCCGGCATGAGATATTCGAACATCGAACCCGACCACGACAGCAGCAGCGGCCCGGACGTGCCCAGCGTGACGGCATGGCCCAATCGGAACCAGTGCCGGGCCGGGACATCGCCCTTGGCAATGGCAAAGAAGCTGGCGAGCCGGGCTTCGGAGGCCAGCAGATCATAGTGGTTTTCATCCAGCGCGCCGGTGGCATCCGAATAGCCGATCGAAAGCAGCTTGCGATCTGGGTGCAGCATGAAGGCAAAGTCCATCGCCATCGCCATGGCACGCGCGTCTGCAGCCAGCGCCAGCAGTCGCGCACCGGTGTGGGTTGGCTCTTCATCCGGCTGCGCATCGCGCTGGTGACTGTCGATGGCAGCGCCCACGGCGGCCAGCCAGAACAGCCGGTCATCATCATCCGGCGTCACGGCCTCGGCCAGCGTTGCCCCGATGTTCATGACGGCAAGGCCAAGATCGTGCCAATCCACATCGCCATCGGCCGCAGCATGCAGCCTTGCCGCCAGCGCCGCAGCAGCCGCGGCGGGCCCGGCGCTGGTGCCGGGCAGCGCCTGGAAGATGGCCAGGGCATCATGCACGCCGGCGAGGCGGGCCGCCTCGGTTTGCGGCTGTTCGCGCCACGCGTCGCAGGCATTGGCCAGCGCGATCAGATGCCCGGCAAGATTGCCGCTGTCGACTGAGGACACATAGGGCGGATCGAGCACCCGGCCATCACGCGTGTCGTACCAATTGTAAAAATGCCCCCGGCAGCGCGGCAGCCGCGCCAGCGTCGCCATGGTCGCTTCCAGCCGATCAATCGCCTCGTGTATGCCGATCCAGCCGAAATCGCGAGCGCTCACCACCGACAGCAGATAGAGGCCCACATTCGTTGGCGACGTGCGGCGCGCGATGACAGGTGCCGGGTCTTCCTGAAAATTGTCGGGCGGCAGCATGTTATCGGCCGGGGTCACGACAAATTCGAAATAGCGCCAGGTGCGCCGCGCGATCAGCCGCAGTTGCTTGCTGTCGGCCGCATCCAGCGTCAGCCGATGCGGCCGCACTGGCGGGGTGCTGATCCGGCAGGCCAATGCGGGCGATGCAATCCACAACAGCGCGAACGCCAGCGCCAAGGGCCAACTTGCCTCCCCGCCGGCAACGGCAAGACCGAGCCCGATGATGGGCAAGATGATTGCGCCCGGCATGCGCCCGTAAAAGCCGCGTGTATCAAGCCGCATCGCATCAGCCAGCTGCGCCGCCGGAACCCATTCCAGCATGTTGCGGTGGGTGATCGTTACCCGGATCAGGGTGCGCGCGATGGCATCGCCCATCAGCCAGGCCTGATCGGCGAGGAACATGACCACCAGTCCCCAGCGCGCCAATGCCAATCGCAAATCGGCACCAAGCGCCCGCAATTGCGCGGCAACCGGAACGCCCGCTGGCCACCTGAGCAGGCTTTCGAAAAACGGGATAAGCGCCGGCACGGCGAGCACCAGCACCAGGAACAGCGTCCACAACAGCGCCGCTGGCAGAGGCAACAGCCAGCCGACGAACAGCGCCGCCACAACGGCCGGCGCCGTCAGGCTGCGCCGCAGATTGTCGATCATCTTGGCCCGGCCGGTCATCGGCAAGGCGGAACCAGCACCGCGCCTCAACCCCAGAATCCAAGGCAGCAACTGCCAGTCACCCCGCGCCCAGCGATGATACCGGCGCGACGCAACGTCATGGCGTTCGGGGAATTCCTCTACCACCTCCACGTCGCTGGCGAGGCCAGCGCGGGCAAAAACGCCTTCGAACAAATCATGGCTCAGCAGCGTGGATTCCGGCACCCGTCCAGCCAGCGAGGCCTCGAACGCATCCACATCGTAAATGCCCTTGCCGGCGTAGGAGCCTTCGCCAAACAGATCCTGATAAACATCGGAAACCGCCGCTGCATAAGGATCGATGCCGCTGTGGCTGGAAAACAAGCGCTGGAACCATGATCCTTCGTGGCCGATTGCCAGCGCCGGCGTGATCCGCGGTTGCAACAGGCCATGGCCTTCAACCACGCGCCTGCTGACGGGATCAAAACGCGGCTGGTTCAGCGGATGCGCCAGCTTGCCGATCAGGCGCCGCACCGTATCGCGCGGCAGCCGTGTATCGGCATCAAGCGTGACGACGAACCTGACATTGTCGGGCACCGTTGGCACCCGACCATCGGGCGTGATGAAACTCGTATCGCTGACCCCACGCAGTAGCCGGTTCAATTCCTGCAGCTTGCCGCGCTTGCGTTCCCAGCCCATCCATACGCCCTCGCTGCGGCTCCATTGCCGCCGCCGGTGCAGCAGCAGGAAGCGCTCGCCGCCGGCGATGGCCGGATAACGCGCGTTCAGCCGGGCAATGCCCGCGCTGGCCAGTGCCAGCAGCGCGGCATCGGTTTCCTGTGTTTCGGCAGGCGCATCGCCCCAATCCGACAGCAGTGCGAAATGCACATCGCCTTCCAGACTGGCGAGATGATGGATTTCCAGTGTCTCGATCTGTTCGGCGATGCCGTGCGCTGATGTCAGCATCACCGGCACCGCCACCAGCGTCCGCAGGTCTTCGGGAACGCCGTGCCGCAATTCCAGCGCCGGCAGGAAGGTGGCCGGGATGGCACGCGTCACCCCGGCGTTGACCAGGGCCACCGCGGCATCAAGCGCCGGTATGGCACCCAGAGCCAGCAGCAACAGCACCCAGGCTGACGTGATCTGCAAGCCCATCAGGGCCAGCGCGGGAACCAGCAGGATCAGCGCGGCCACCACCATGATCACCGCGCCATAGCCGGACAGGCCCAACCTGCGACTCAATCGGCGCGGCCAGACCCTGATGGGCGCGTGATAGCCAATCTGCGCCTCCAGCAGCGGCCGGCCAGCCGCAACCAGATAATAGCCGGGATCGCCGCGACGCGGATCGATCGTGCCGTCGGCAAAGCGGGCCTTGCCGGCGGCTTGCAACGCGCGCGCCGCAACCTCGATCTCCGACAGCGGCGAACTGCGCGCCAGCGCCTCGATGGCGGTGCGATAGTGATTGCGACTGGCAAAATCCATCGCCCGATAGGTGTCGTTCGCCGCCAGCAGATCATCGACCGGCGACATTTTCTCGAACAAGACCGACCAGTCGATTTCCGCCATCACTCGCATGCTGGTGATGATGTTGCGCACCGTCACGGTGGCGCCGATCTGACGTTCCTGTTCGGAAATGATCGCGGCGTTGCTGTTGGTCCCGCGTTCGGCCAGCTGCGCATCAAGCCACGTCAGCGCCTGCGCAACGCCGTCGCTGTGGGTTTGCAGCCGGTGCACGAATTGCACGGCGAATGCATCGGATACCGGGCCGTGATGGCCGGCCAACACCACAGCCGCCGGCTCGGCCACCCCGGTTTCCACGCCCAGCAGGCGATCGGCAAGCGCATCGGCGGATTGGCGATCCGCCTGGCTATGCTCGATCCGAACGGCAAAGCGGCGCAAATTCTCGATCAGCACGATACGCAGCGTTGTGGCCACCGCCCACAATTCGCCGATCGTCAGCGGCTGCACCTCCTGATAGGCGCGCATGAAGCCGGTCAGCGCTTCGGCATCGAAGCGGCTGTCGGTATGCGCGACATAGGCCCAGGCAATGCCGAAAACGCGCGGACAGCCAACAAACGGCCCGGCGACCAGCTTGGGCAGCAGGCGATAGAATGCCGGCGGCAGATTGGCGCGCACATCCCGGATGTGGCGTTCAACGAGGTGGAAATTGTCGACCAGCCATTCGGCGGCCGGCGTGATCGGCACCGCCACCTGCAGGGCCAACATGGTGGCCCGGTACGTCTGCCGCAGGCGAGCTTCGTTGTCGGCCAACCGGGCATTCAATGACACGCCTCGCCGTGGCACCGTATCGCTGGCCTGCGCCCACGCCAGACTGCGGGCGTGATCCTGCAGCCGTTCGAGGCCGAACAATTCCTCGCGGATCGGCTTTTCGCCAAACCAGGGCGACGGGCGCGGGCGGAACGGGCCAGCGATCATGGCTGCCACCGTGCC
>JAIXQM010000141.1 GCA_027485735.1 Sphingomonadales bacterium
CGGCGCAAAGGCCGGCGACGGATTGGGCGCATCATCCAGGCCCCACATCTTTTCCAGATTGTAGAAGGCGCGCACATCCGGGCGGAACAGGTGAACGATGATGTCCCCGCAATCGATCAACACCCAATCGGCGGCGGGCAGGCCCTGCACACGGGCGGTGCGGCGGAAATCGGCCTTCATCTTGTCGGCGATCTTCACCGCCATTGATGCCACCTGCCGGCCACTGCGGCCGCTGGCGATCACCATGAAATCGGCAATGCTGGTCTTGCCGGCAAGCGGGATGGAAACGGGATCCACGGCCTGATCATCGTCCAGGCTCTTCATGATCATGGCGTGGAGCTCGTCCACGCGGTCAGTCTTGGTCAAACGAACGTGCCTTTTCATCAAATCGGGCTGCTTTGGCCCAGCCGGGATCGGCGCTGCGGATCTCTGTAGCCGATTCCGGCCGCAAACGGGAGTGCAAGCTGATTATCGCTGGCAGAGCGGCCTGCGTCCAGCGGGAAGGCTTGGCTGGCGACCAGCCGGACCAGCTCAGCGCCGGGGCGCCAAGCAGCGAAACGCCGGGGCGCGGCACGACGGCGAGCGGCACGGCACGCAGGAAATGCCGCCAGCGGCGCCAGCGGTGCAGTTCGGCAACGATGTCACTGCCGGCCAGCCAGACGAACTGGTGCTGCGGGAAGCGGCGCTGCAAGGCCGCCACCGTATCGACGGCGAAACGCGTGCCGAGCTGTTCCTCCAGTGCGGTCACCTTGATGCGCGGGTGGCGGGCGACGGCATTCGCCCGTGCCACCCGTGTAGCCAGTGGCGCCATGCCGGCCGCCGATTTCAACGGGTTGAGCGGCGAAACCAGCCACCAGACGGCGTCGAGCTGCAACTGCTGCAGTGCCACCAGGCTGATATGCCGGTGCGCGCCGTGCGCCGGATTGAAGCTGCCGCCCAGAAGGCCGATGCGGGCCATCAGGGCCTGACCTGGCCCGACCCACGCACGATGGTCTTGAAGATCGTCAAGCCCTCCAGCGCCACCGGGCCGCGGGCGTGCAGGCGGCCCGTGGCTATGCCGATCTCGGCACCAAAGCCGAATTCCCCGCCATCGGCAAACTGGGTGGAGGCATTGTGCAGCACGATGGCCGAATCGACACGGGCAAGGAACCGCTCGGCCACGGCGGCATCTTCGGCCACGATCGAATCGGTGTGCTGGCTGCCGTGGGCGGCGATATGGGCGATGGCGCCATCCACGCCAGTGACTTCGGCGACGCTGGCGATGGCGTCGAGATATTCGGTGTCCCAATCCTGCGGCGCGGCGGGTTTCACGCGTGCATCCAGCGCCTGCACCGCTGCATCGCCGCGCACTTCGCACGGCCCCTCCAGCAGCGCCGTCACCAGTCGCTGCTTCAGCGCAGCGGGCGCCGCAGCATCGATCAGCAGCGTCTCCATCGATCCGCACACCGCCGTGCGGCGCAGCTTGCTGTTGATCACGATTGCCACGGCCTTTTCGGGATCGGCGCTGGCATCGACATAGACATGATTGATGCCATCAAGGTGGGCCAGCACCGGCACCCGCGCCTCTTGCTGCACGCGCGCCACCAGCCCCTTGCCGCCGCGCGGGATGATCACGTCGATCAGGCCATGCGCGGCCAGCATCTCGCCGACCAGCGCCCGGTCGCCGGCCGGCACCATCTGGACGGCGGCGGCCGGCAGGCCGGCTTCGCGCAGGCCGTGGGCCATGCAATCCAACAGCACCGCGTTGGACCGCGCCGCTTCCGAACCGCCGCGCAGCAGGCAGGCATTGCCGGCCATCAGGCACAGGGCGGCCGCATCGGCGGTCACGCCCGGCCGGCTTTCATAGATGATGCCGATCACGCCCAGCGGCACCCGCACGCGTTCGAACTGCAGGCCATTGGGTTGGCTCCAGCGCGCGATCACCGCGCCCACCGGATCTGCAAGGCCGGCAACCGCCGCGACACCGCCGGCAGCCGCCATGACACGGCCGGCATCCAGCGCCAGCCGATCGACCAGTGCCGGCGTCATTCCGGCCGCTTTTGCCGCCGCCACATCGGCGGCATTGGCGCTCAGCAGTTCTTCACTGCGGGCCCGGATCGCGTCGGCCGCGGTGCGAATCGCCAGCGCCTTCTGCGCGGTCGGCGCTGCGGCCAGCGTCGGCAGGGCCAACCGCGCCGCGCGGGCCATATCGGCAATCAGGCTCATATCAGCACCAGGTGATCAGCATGGACAAGAGCCGCACGCGGCGCATAGCCCAGCACCAGGCCTTGCGCTTCATTGCGCAAACCCATGATCTTGCAGGCATCTTCGGCATCGTAGCCAGCCAGCCCGCGGCCGAGCAGTTCGCCTTCAGAACCCATGATCGCCACCACGTCACCGCGCTTGAACCGCCCATCCACACCGCGCACACCAGCGGCGAGCAACGACGCGCCGCGCTTCAGCGCCACAGCAGCGCCGGCATCAACCACCAGCGCACCAGCCACCGTGATTCGCCCGGCCAGCCAGGCCTTGCGGCCCTTGGCCGCGCGCGGCGGCAAGAAAAGCGTGCCACCACAATGGGTTGCAAAATGGGTCAATGGCCGTTCCACCCGACCATCGCAGATCGCCAGCGCGATGCCGGCAGCCCCGGCCATGCGTGCGGCGAGCAATTTTGCCGCCATACCGCCCGAACCCATGCCCGATCGGGTTTCGCCGGTTGCCATCGCCATGATGTCGGGGGTGAGCGACTTCACCACCGACAGGCGTTGCGCGGTGGGATCGGTGGCCGGATTGGCGGTGTAGAGACCATCAACGTCGGACAGCAGGATCACCCCGCTCGCTCCCGCCGCCTGGGCCGCCCGCGCCGCCAGCCGATCATTGTCGCCAAAGCGGATCTCGGTGGTGGCCACCGTGTCATTCTCGTTCAGCACCGGTACCGCGCCCAGATCGAGCAGGCGGGCAATGGTGGCCGCGACGTTCAAATAGCGCCGCCGGTCTTCCAGATCGCCCAGGGTGAGCAGCACCTGTGCCGCCGTCAGGCCCTGTGCGGCCAGCAAAGCTTCCCATACGCCCGCCAGTGCCACCTGCCCGACAGCGGCAGCGGCCTGTGCGTCTTCAAGGCTGGCGCGGCCGCCCTTTTCTAGGCCCAGCCGACGCGCCCCCAGGGCAATGGCGCCGGACGACACAATGACGATCTGCTGGCCCTGTTGGCGGCGCTCGGCGATATCGGCGACC
The DNA here is from genome assembly GCA_027485735.1 of Sphingomonadales bacterium. GTDB lineage: Bacteria > Pseudomonadota > Alphaproteobacteria > Sphingomonadales > Sphingomonadaceae > Sandarakinorhabdus. Next base: position 3,214 of record JAIXQM010000141.1, read on the forward strand.
ATGCCGGCCAGCCACGCGCTGCGCACCGCGCCCGCTGCGTCCACAAGCAGGGACGAGCCGATCTTTACCACCAGCCGCGGGCAGCTGGCCGGGTCGAACTGGCGAGCCGGGATGCCGTCTAGAGCGGTGACCACGATTTGTCCGATTCCACCTTCATCGCCTGCGCGCGGCCGGCGATCTCCATCAGCTTGTCGAGCACTGGCTCGACGCCCTGCGTGGTGGCGGCGCTGACGGTGTAGACATGCTGACCGCTCGCCTTTTCCAGCGCACGCTTCTTGGCGGCCAAAGCCTGCGGCGTGACCAGATCGACCTTGGACAGAGCGAGAATCTCCGGCTTGTTTTCAAGCCCGCCGCCATAGGCCGCCAGTTCTTCGCGCACCACGCGCCATTGGTCGACCGGGCCAGGCTGGCTGGCATCGACCAGGTGGAGCAGCACCCGGCAGCGCTCGATATGGCCAAGGAAGCGATCACCGATGCCCACACCTTCGGCGGCGCCGGCGATAAGGCCGGGAATATCGGCCATCACCAGTTCCTGGCCCTTGTGGGCGACAACACCAAGCTGCGGCTTCAGCGTCGTGAAGGCATAATTGCCAACTTTGGCCTTGGTGTTGGAAATGGCATTGATCAGGCTGGACTTGCCGGCGTTCGGCTGCCCGACCAAGCCGACATCGGCAAGCAGCTTCAGCCGCAGCCAGATCCACATTTCCTTGCCCGGAAAACCGGCCTGGAACTGGCGCGGAGCGCGGTTGGTACTGGTCTTGTAGTGGTCGTTGCCCTTGCCGCCGTCGCCGCCCTTCATCAGGATGGCGCGCTGGCCAACGCGGGTCATGTCGACGATCAACGTGCGGTCTTCATCATCGGCCAGAATCTGCGTGCCCACCGGCACCTTGATCAGCAGATCATCGCCGCCCGGCCCGGTGCGGTTGCGGCCCATGCCGTGGGCGCCGCGCTTGGCCTTGAAATGCTGGGTGTAGCGGAAATCGATCAGCGTATTGAGGCCATCGACACATTCGAAAATGATGTCACCGCCCTTGCCGCCGTCGCCGCCATCGGGGCCGCCATATTCCACGAACTTCTCGCGCCGGAACGACACGGCCCCATCGCCCCCGGTACCGGAGGCAACGAAAATCTTGGCCTGATCGAGAAAGTGCATGGCTAGGGTCCAAACAAAAAGGGAGCCGGTCGCCCAGCTCCCCTTTTTTCAAGCGGAAAAGAGCCGGGCTTATTCAGCCGCGAGCGGTTCCGCCACCGGGTTGACCGACACATATTTGCGGCCGAGCTTGCCGGTGTGGAATTCCACGGTGCCGGTTTCCAGCGCATACAAGGTGTGATCCTTGCCGATGCCGACATTGCGGCCTGCATGCGTGGGGGTGCCACGCTGACGGATGATGATCGTGCCGGCGTTTACCGCCTGGCCGCCGAAGCGCTTCACGCCAAGGCGCTTGCTTTCCGAATCGCGGCCGTTCCGGGACGAGCCGCCTGCTTTCTTGTGAGCCATGGTGGGTTGCTCCCTTTACGCGACGGTCAGGCGACCGAGGTGATCTTGATGACCGTCAGCTGCTGACGGTGGCCATTGCGGCGGCGATAATTGTGGCGACGCTTCTTCTTGAAGATGATGATCTTGTCGCTCTTGGTCTGAGCCACGATTTCGGCCTTCACGGCACCACCCATAGTGAGCGCGGCGCCTTCGCCGGTCATCAGGGTTTCGAGGGCGACGGCAGTGCCGGCTTCCCCTTCGATCTTTTCGACGATGATCTTGTCACCATCGGCGACCCGGTATTGCTTACCGCCGGTGCGCACCACTGCGAACATGGTTGGAGCCTTGAGGTTAGAAGTTTCAAACAAGTCGCGGCGCCAGAATCAGGTGATTCCGGCCCCGAACGAAGGCGCGGCACTAGAGGATGGTCCAAATCTTGTCAACGCCGGCATTGCAGGGCCGCTCATGCGTTGCGGCCGGCTTCGGCACGTTTGCCAGCGCGTGCCCTCTTTTGCGGCGCTGCAACTTGATGCACAAGGGCAGGCAGTGACCCGCCGCCGTCTCCTGTTGATCGTCGCTGCCTTCGTGGCCGGCGGCATTGCCATGCTCAGCCTGTATGATCCGGCAATTGATCCGCAAGCGGCCGCAGCACTGGCCGATCGGCTGGCCACCGAATATCATCGCCAATCCGGCAACCCGCGCGCCGCTTTTGCCGCCCGCGAGGGCCGGCAATGGGCCGATGGCTGGGAATTCCGCTGGCGCTATCGCCCGTGCCCGGAATTCGCCTCGCTGCGCGTGTGGATCAGCCGCAATGGCCGCCGCGCCAGCTATGCCGAGTTCCCCGACTGCGCTCCAGTCACCGGCCTGCCGGCCGATCCGCGCAAGACCTGAACGAAAAAGGCCGGCCCGATTTGGCGGACCGGCCTTGTTCTTGCCCAAAGGCGGGCCCGTTCAGGCCGCGCCAATGGCGTGCTGTGCGATCATGCAATAAAGCATGGGGAACGACAGCAGGAAGTTGGTGCGCGAAAAGATCATCGCGGTGGTACCAGCCTTGGCCTTCTGCTCCGGCGTGCCATCCACGATGCCCAGCGCAATTTTTTGGTTCGGCCAGATCAGGAACCACACGTTGAAAGCCATGATCAGGCCCAGCCACATACCCAGACCGATCACGCGCTGGCCCTCCTGGAAGGTGAGGCCCTCAATCAGGTTGGCACCCGAAAGGCCGATGCCGGCCACCACGGTGAGCAGCGAGCCGTGGCGGAAATAGAGCAACGCCTTGGGGGCGATATATTTGGTCACGCCTGGCTTCAACTCGGCAGGAACCGACGGCATGGTCGGGATCTGCACAAAGTTGAAATAATAGAGCAAGCCGATCCACAGGATGCCGGCCCAGACGTGGATGACGCGCAGGAAACCAGCCACCCACGAACCGGCGTCTGCCGCGATCAGTCCGCCATGGAACGCGACAATGACGGCGACCATTGCCAGCAGTCCGATCAACAGCGCGTTGGAGAGTTTGCCTAGTATTGCAGCCATGGTTGAATGCCCCGAAAAATTGCAGTTGGGCATCCTATAGGCGACCGGAAAGCTCTTGTTAACCCCGGTGCGACGACTCGTGGGCGACACCCCTTGCTGCATCTGTGCAACTGGCGTATAGCGCCGCTCGTTCCTGCATGGCTGATGGTTTGCAGGCTGCGCCGCTCCGCCGCGCAGCACTCAAACCGCTTGTCCGTGTGTTTGCCCTTGTCACCGGAGTCGCCTTTCCTTGGTCCAGACCGATCTTGATGCCCGCCTCACGGCCATCATCGCCCCCGTTGTGGCGGCGATGGGGCTTGATCTGGTGCGCGTCATGCTGTCGGGCCAGCCGGGCAGCCTCACCCTGCAGGTGATGGCCGAAGACCCGGCCACCGGCCAGTTGACCATCGATCAGTGCGCTCGCCTGTCCCGCGCGCTCGATCAGCCGCTTGATGAAACGGATCCGATCGCCGGAGAATATGCGCTGGAGGTGTCCTCGCCCGGGATCGACCGCCCGCTCACCCGCGCGAAGGATTGGCAGGACTGGGCAGGCCATGAAGTGCGCCTGAAACTGGAGCCAAAGGTGGAAGGCCGCGCCCGCCTGCACGGCGAAATCGTGGGCCTTGATGGCGGGGACGCGCTGGTGAAGATGAAGGGCAGCACCCTGGAAGGCGACAGCGTGCTGCGCTTGCCCCTGTCCCACATCAGCGGCGCCAAGCTCGTGCTGACCGCTCGGCTGATTGCTACAACCAAACCGCTGGACCCCACCGGCGCCGACGAAATCATCGAAAGCAGCCCCGATGGGGCTGCCGTCAACGACAATGAAATCTCCACGGAGGATTGAGATGGCCACCGCAACTGCCCTCACCGCCAACCGCGCCGAACTGCTGGCTATTGCCGATGCCGTCGCCCGCGAAAAATCAATCGATCGCGCCATCGTGATCGAGGCGATGGAAGACGCCATTCAGCGCGCCGCCCGTGCCCGCTATGGTGCCGAAAACGACATCCGCGCCAAGATCGATTCCAAGTCTGGTGAAACCCGCCTGTGGCGCGTGCTGGAAGTGGTGGAAGAGCCGGAAGATTTCTTCAAGCAGATCAGCCTGAAGGATGCGCTGAAGAAGGACAAGACCGCCGAACTGGGCAGTTTTGTCGTCGATCCGCTGCCGCCGGTCGAATTCGGCCGCATTGCCGCGCAGGGTGCCAAGCAGGTGATCGTGCAGAAGGTGCGCGATGCCGAGCGTGAGCGCCAGTATGAAGAATTCAAGGACCGTCAGGGCGAGATCATCACCGGCGTCGTCAAGCGCGCCGAGTTCGGCCACGTGGTGGTCGATCTGGGCAAGGCCGAAGGCGTCATCCGCCGCGACCAGCAGATTCCGCGCGAAGTGCTGAAGCCGGGTGACCGCGTGCGCAGCCTGATCCTGTCCGTCCGCCGCGAACCCCGTGGGCCGCAGATCTTCCTGTCCCGCGCCCACGGCGATTACATGAAGAAGCTGTTCGCCCAGGAAGTGCCGGAAATCTATGACGGCATCATCGAAATCATGGCCGTCGCCCGCGATCCGGGCAGCCGCGCCAAGATCGGCGTGATCAGCCGCGATGGCTCGATCGATCCGGTTGGCGCCTGCGTCGGCATGAAGGGCAGCCGCGTGCAGGCCGTCGTGCAGGAATTGCAGGGCGAAAAGATCGACATCATCCCCTGGTCGCCCGACACCGCCACCTTCGTGGTCAACGCGCTGCAGCCGGCGGAAGTCACCAAGGTCGTGCTTGATGAAGAAGAAGGCCGCATCGATGTGGTTGTGCCCGACGATCAGCTCAGCCTGGCCATCGGCCGCCGCGGCCAGAACGTGCGTCTGGCCAGTGCGCTGACCGGCAAGCAGATCGACATCATGACCGAAGCCGACGAAAGCGAGCGCCGGCAGAAGGAATTCGTCGAGAAATCCGAACTGTTCCAGACCGAGCTGGATGTCGATGAAACCTTGGCCCAGTTGCTGGTCGCCGAAGGCTTCTCCGAACTGGAAGAAGTGGCTTACGTTGATCTGGCCGAAGTCGCCAGCATCGAAGGCTTCGACGACGATCTCGCCACCGAATTGCAGAACCGCGCTGTCGAGGCGCTGGAGCGCCGTGAAGCCGCTGCCCGTGAAGAACGGCGCGGCCTGGGCGTGGAAGATGATGTCGCCGCCATCGAAGGCCTGACCGAAGCCATGCTGGTGGTGCTCGGCAAGAAGGGCATCAAGACGCTTGATGACCTCGGCGATCTGGCCACCGACGAACTGGTTGGCCGTTCGGGATTGCTCAAGGAATTCAGCCTGTCGGATGATGATGGCAATCGCATCATCATGGCCGCCCGCGCGCATTGGTTCGAAGACGAGGCTGACGCCTCTTCGGGGTTCGCCGAGGAGGACGCGTCGGCGGATGGAAACCAATGATCGCCTGAATCCGGCATCTCCGGACACGCGTCAGGACAGCGGCAAGGATAGCTCCGAACGCCGCTGCATCCTGTCGGGCGAGTCTGCCCCGCGCACAGGCCTGATCCGGCTGGCGCTGGGGCCGGACGGCCAGGTTGCGGCCGATTGGTCGGAACGGCTGCCCGGACGCGGCGCGTGGATCACGGCCGACAAGGCGCTGTTTGATTCAGTGGCAGCAAAGGGCCGGCTGCGCGGCGCGCTGGCGCGGGCGTTCAAGGCCAACAGCTTCACTCTGCCCGACGATCTGGCAGACCGCATCACGGCGACCTTGCAGCAACGGATGCTGAACCGGCTGGGGCTGGAAAAGCGCGCCGGTACGTTGATCCTGGGCGGCGACCGGGTGCGCGAGGCGCTGGCCAAGGGCAAGGTATTTGCGGTACTGCACGCCGGCGATGCCCGGCCCGACGGCAGCGATCGGATCGATGGCATGGCCCGCGCTGTTGGTGAATCTTTGGGCGAGGATATTCCGCACCGCCGGGTGCCGATCGCGCGCGACGCGCTGTCGGCTGCGCTGGGGCGGGACAATGTGGTACATATGGCGCTGCTGGATCAGGGCGCTGCCACCCGCGTACTGGCCGATCTGGATCGACTGACGGGATTTTGTGGCCCGCAAACCACAAGTGAAACGGCAAATGAAGTGGTGGCAGATGCAACAGAGGTTGCCCTGAACACCGGCGAAAGGCATTAGGCGGCGGACTATGAGTGACGACAACAAACCCAAGCTTGGCACGCGTGCCCCCCTCGGTCTGAACAAGGCCGTCGCGGTCGGGCAGGTCAAGCAGACCTTCAGCCACGGCCGTTCCAAACAGGTCGTGGTGGAGGTGAAGCGCGCCCGCGTGCTGCACCGTCCGGGCGACGCCGCGCCGGAGCCAACCTCGGCACCCGCCCCAGCACCCGCTCCTGCCCCGGCTGCCGTTACGCCGGCTCCGGCACCGCGCCCGGCTGCCCCGGCCCCCGCCCCAGTTGCCACTGCGCCTGCTGCTGCTACCGAACCGGCCCCTGTCCCGTCGGCGCCGCGCCCGCCAACACCGCCGCCGGTGATGTTCCGTCCGGTAGAGCGCGCGCCGCTGCCGCCCAAGCCGGAAGCCAAGGCGCCGGAACCAACCGTTCCTGCTCCCGAAACCAAGGTCGAGCCGGCACCCGTACCGCAAACCAAGGCGGCTGCACCGCCCGCCCCGGCTGCCCGTCCGGCCGCTGGCGCCGCCCGCCCTGGCCAGCCCGCGCGGCCAGCCCAGGGTCAGGCCGCGGCACCGCAGCGCCCGCGCATGACGCCGGCCGAAATGGCCGCGCTCTATGCGCGCCAGGCTGAAGAAGATCGCCAGCGACTGCTGGAAGAAGTCCGCATCCGCGAAGATCAGGAGCGCGCCGCCCGCGAAGAGGAAGAGCGCCGCCGGATCGAGGAAAAGCGCCACCGCGAGGAAGAACTCGCCACCCGGCCCGATCCGCAGCCGGACGCCGATGGCGGCATGGTCATCCCCACCGACGTCAGCGATGACGACGATGACAGTATGCGCGTGCGCATCATTCCGGGCCGCAAGCCGGAAGCCGCCAAGCCGTCGCGCCCGAAACTGGGCGATGATCGCCGCAAGGCCGGCAAGCTCACCGTTACCCGCGCGCTGGATGATGAAGGCAACACCCGCGTGCGCAGCCTTGCCGCGCTGCGCCGGGCCCGCGAGAAGGAACGCGGCCGCCTTGGCAGCCAGGCCAAGCAGGTCCGCGATGTGACCGTGCCTGACATGATCACCGTGCAGGAACTGGCCAACCGCATGGCCGAACGCACCGGCAATGTGGTGCGCTTGCTCGCCCGCCTTGGCGTGCCGTCAGCCGCCGTTGACGAAATCGATCAGGACACCGCCGAACTGGTGCTGACCGAATTCGGCCACAACATCGTGCGCGTTTCGGAAAGCGACGTCGAAAAGGGCATGGTCGGCGAAGTCGATGTCGACAAGGATCTGGCGTTCCGTCCGCCGGTCGTCACCATCATGGGCCATGTCGATCACGGCAAGACCAGCCTGCTCGATTCCTTGCGCGGCACCAACGTGGTGAAGGGCGAGGCCGGTGGCATCACCCAGCATATCGGCGCCTATCAGGTGACCACCAAGGACAAGAACAAGATCACCTTCCTCGACACGCCCGGTCACGAGGCCTTTACCTCGATGCGCGCGCGTGGCGCCAGCATCACCGATATCGTGGTGCTCGTGGTGGCGTGGGACGACGGCATCATGCCGCAAACCATCGAAGCCATTCAGCACACCAAGGCGGCCGGCGTGCCGATGATCGTGGCCATCAACAAGATGGACAAGCCCGGCGCCGATGCCGCCCGCATCCGTACTGCCCTGCTGCAACAGGATGTGCAGGTGGAAGAAATGGGCGGCGACGTGATGGACGTGGAAATCTCCGCCATCAAGAAGACCGGCCTTGATGATCTGCTGGAGAAAATCCTGCTGCTCGCCGAAGTCAGCGAACTGAAGGCCAACCCGGATCGTCCGGCCGAAGGCACCGTGATCGAAGCCAAGCTCGACAAGGGCAAGGGTCCGCTCGCCACCGTTCTGGTGCGGCGCGGCACGCTGAAGCGCGGCGACATCTTCGTGATGGGCCAGGAATGGGGCCGCGTGCGCGCCATGGTCGATGACAAGGGCGAAACGGTGAAGGAAGCCGGTCCGTCGACCGCAGTCGAAGTGCTCGGCCTTGGCGGAGTCCCGCAGGCCGGCGATATCGTGACCGTGGTGGAAAACGAAGCCCGCGCCCGCGAAGTGGCCGAATATCGTGCCGGCGTTGCCACCGCTGCCCGCACGGCCGGCAACGGCCCGGCCAACCTGGAAGACATGTTCTCGGTGCTGCGCGCCAAGAAGGTCCAGGAATTCCCGCTGGTCATCAAGGCCGATACGCAAGGCTCGGCCGAAGCCATCGCCGGTGCGGTGTCGAAGGTCGGCAATGATCTGATCCGCGCCAAGGTGCTGCTGGCCAGCACCGGCGGCATCACCGAAAGCGATGTCACCCTGGCCAAGGCCTCGGGCGCACCGGTGATCGGTTTCAACGTCCGTGCCAATGCCAAGGCCCGCGAAATCGCCCAGCGCGATGGCGTGGCGCTGAAATATTACGACGTGATCTATGATCTGATCGATGATGTGAAGGCCGGCATGGCGGGCCAGCTCGGCCCCGAGGCGTTCGAAACGGTTGTGGGCCGCGCCCAGGTGCTGGATGTGTTCCAGGCCGGCAAGATCGGCAAGGCCGCCGGTCTGCGCGTCACCGAAGGCTACATCAAGAAGGCGCTGCGTGCCCGTGTCATGCGCGACGATGTCATCATCTACACCGGTTCCATCGCCTCGCTGCGCCGCTTCAAGGAGGATGTGGCCGAAGTGAAGGTGGGCCTGGAATGCGGTATCACGCTGGCGGATTCGTCGGACGTGAAGGCCGGCGACATCGTCGAAACCTACGAAGTGGAAATGAAGGAACGCAATCTTTAACGGTTGCGCCTTGGGGGCAGGCCCGCCCTGCCCTCGCCACTGCCGCCCTTGATTGGGCCCACCCTTAACCGGGAGGAGTATCGTCTTGGTCCGTTCCACACCCGACGCACAAGGCCGTCCGATCCGCCTGCAGCGCATCGGCGAGCAGGTGCGCCACGCGCTGGCCGAAATCATCGCGCGCGGTGATCTGCGCGACGAGATCATCACCCGCACCATCATTTCCGTGTCTGAAGTGCGCGTCACGCCCGATCTGCGGCAAGCCACCGTGTTCGTGAAAGCCTCCAACGGTGATGACGAAGCCGTGGTGAAGGCGCTGGGCCAGCACCGCGGCTGGCTGCGCGGTGAAGTCGCCAAGCGGCTGGCGACGAAATACACACCCGATCTCAGCTTCCGCCGTGACGACAGTTTTGACGCCGGCGCCCGTATCGATGAAGTGCTGCGCCGCCCCGAAATCGCCCGCGACCTGCCGCCCGCCGGCACAGTCCAGCCGTGGAAGAGCCTGGCCGATTCCATGGATGATGATGTCGGCGACGATTGACGCCACCGCGATCAACGGCTGGATCATCCTCGACAAGCCGCTCGGCCTGACCAGCGCGCAGGGTGTGGCGGCGGTAAAGCGCATCTTGCGTGCGCATGGCCTGCCCGTCCCACGCATCGGCCATGGCGGTACGCTCGATCCGCTAGCAACCGGCGTGCTGCCGATCGCCTGCGGCGAGGCCACCAAGCTGGCCGGTCGCATGCTCGATGCCGCCAAGGGCTATGAATTCACTGTCAGCTTCGGCAGCCAGACCAGCACGTTGGATGCTGAAGGGGAGGTGGTGGCGTCCAGCGACGTGCGCCCCACGGCGGAACAGATCACGGCCATCTTGGCCGCCTTCACCGGCCCCATCGATCAGGTGCCGCCGGCCTATTCAGCGCTGAAGGTGAACGGCAAGCGTGCCTATGCCCTCGCCCGTGCCGGCGAAGAGGTGGTTCTCGCCACCCGCCACATCACGGTGCACCGCCTTGATCTGGTTGCCACCACGCCGGACAGTGCGACGTTCTCCTGCCGCGTGTCCAAGGGCACCTATATCCGCAGCCTCGCCCGCGACATTGCCATCACACTCGGCTCCGTTGGCCATGTCACCATGCTGCGCCGCACCCAATCAGGGCCCTTCAGCCTTCAACAGGCGATATCACTGGACAAACTGGCCCAACTGGTGCAGGGGCGCACGCTTGAACAGGCAGTTTTGCCGCTGATGACAGGGCTGGACGACATCTCGGCTCTTGCCATCACGCCAGAGGAGGCGGCGGCGCTCAAACAAGGGCGCAAGCTTCTCGGGCACCCAGCCAGCAACGGCACCCATTTGGCAAGCCTCGGTTCTGTTCCCGTGGCGCTTGTCGAAGCCCAATCGGGCGAGGTGCGGGTGTTGCGCGGGTTCAACCTTGATTGAAGGAGTAACACGATGTCGGTGACCGCCGAAAAGAAAGCCGAAATTATCAGCAGCAATGCTCGCGCCGCCAACGACACCGGTTCGCCGGAAGTTCAGGTGGCGATTTTGACCGAACGCATCACCAATCTGACCGAGCATTTCAAGACCCACGCGAAGGATAATCACTCGCGCCGTGGTCTGCTCGTTCTGGTGAACACGCGCCGTTCGCTGCTGGATTATCTGAAGAAGAAGGATGCAGCGCGTTATACCGCGCTGATCACCAAACTGGGCCTTCGCAAGTAAGCCCAGCCAGTTTTCGAACGGCCCCCACAGCGGGGCCGTTCGTTTATCTGCCCCGCCGCGAATGAGCGCGCCGGGTGCAGCCGTCGCCACGAAGGGCGGCACACCGCAAGGGGCGTTCGGCAATAGGGCCGCAGCGCTCAGGAAAGAAGACCATGTTTACCATCCACAAAGAAGAACTGAACTGGGGCGGCCGCACGCTGACCCTGGAAACCGGCCGCATTGCCCGTCAGGCCGATGCCGCCGTGGTCGCCACGCTGGGCGAAACCGTTGTCCTGTGCGCCGTCACCGCCGCCAAGAGTGTGAAGGAGGGCCAGGATTTCTTCCCGCTCACCGTCCACTATCAGGAAAAATATTCCGCTGCCGGCCGTATCCCCGGCGGCTTCTTCAAGCGCGAGCGCGGCGCCACTGAGCATGAAACGCTCACCAGCCGCCTGATCGATCGTCCGATCCGCCCGCTGTTCCCGGAAGGTTTCTACAACGAAATCAACGTGATCGCCCATGTGCTGAGCTATGATGGCGAAGCCGAAGGCGATATCCTGGCGCTGATCGCGGCGTCTGCCGCCCTCACCCTGTCCGGCGTGCCCTTCATGGGCCCGATCGCCGGTGCGCGCGTCGGTTACATCGACGGCGAATATGTGCTCAACCCGACCAAGACCCAGGTCAAGGAAGGCGCGCTCGATCTCGTTGTCGCCGGTACCAGCGACGCCGTGATGATGGTCGAATCCGAAGCCAAGGAGCTTTCGGAAGAGGAAATGCTGAACGGCGTGATGTTCGCGCACCGCAGCATCCAGCCGGTGATCGATGCCATCATCCGCCTCGCCGAGAAGGCCGCCAAGGATCCGTGGGATCTGGCCATCACGGACGACAAGGCCATGCTGGCGACGCTCAAGAAGGCCATCGGCAAGGACATCGACGCCGCCTATCGCCTGTCGGGCAAGTCGGCTCGCCAATCGGCGCTGGCCGAAGCCAAGAACAAGGCCAAGGCCGTGTTCGCCGACGGCACCCCGCAGGAGCAGATGAAGGCCGGCAAGCTGTTCAAGAAGCTTGAAGGCAACATCGTGCGCGGCGCCATCCTGAAGGAAGGCCGCCGTATCGATGGCCGCGACACCAAGACGGTGCGCCCGATCGAAGCGATGGTGGGCTTCCTCCCGCGCACCCATGGTTCGGCGCTGTTCACCCGCGGCGAAACCCAGTCCATCGTCACCACCACGCTTGGCACTGCCGATGCGGAACAGATGATCGATGGTCTGGATGGCCTGCGCTATGAACGCTTCATGCTGCACTACAACTTCCCCCCCTATTCGGTGGGTGAAGTCGGCCGCTTCGGCGCGCCGGGCCGCCGCGAAATCGGTCACGGCAAGCTGGCATGGCGCGCTCTGCACCCGCTGCTGCCGGCGAAGGAAGAGTTCCCCTACACGATCCGCGTGCTGTCCGACATCACCGAGTCCAATGGCTCGTCGTCGATGGCCACGGTCTGCGGTGGTTCGCTGGCGCTGATGGATGCCGGTGTGCCGCTCAAGCGCCCGTGCGCCGGCATCGCCATGGGCCTGATCCTGGAAGGCAAAGACTTCGCCGTGATCAGCGACATCCTGGGTGATGAAGATCACCTGGGTGACATGGACTTCAAGGTGGCCGGTACGTCTGATGGCGTCACGTCGCTGCAGATGGACATCAAGGTCGCCGGCATCACCGAGGAAATCATGCGTGTCGCCCTGGCCCAGGCCAAGGAAGGCCGTGCGCACATCCTCGGCGAAATGGCCAAGGCGCTGGACAGCACCCGCGAAGGTCTGTCGGCCCATGCCCCGCGCATCGAATCAATGAGCGTGCCAAAGGACAAGATCCGCGACATCATCGGCACTGGCGGCAAGGTGATCCGCGAGATCGTCGCCACCACCGGCGCCAAGGTCGACATCGAAGACGATGGCACCGTGAAGATCTCGTCGAGCGATCCGGCCCAGATCGAAGCCGCCCGCAACTGGATCATCGGCATCGTAGCCGAACCGGAAGTTGGCAAGATCTACACCGGCAAGGTCGTCAACATGGCCGATTTCGGTGCGTTCGTGAACTTCATGGGCGCCCGCGATGGCCTGGTGCACATCTCGGAAATCATGAACGACCGCGTGGCCAATGTCCGCGACGTGCTGAGCGAAGGCCAGCAGGTCAAGGTCAAGGTGCTCGGCGTCGATGATCGCGGCAAGGTGCGTCTGTCGATGCGCCTGGTCGATCAGGAGAGCGGCGAAGAACTGCCCGATACGCGCCCGCCGCGTGAAGGTGGCGACGACCGCCCGCCGCGTGGCGACCGTGGTCCGCGTCGTGACGGCGATCGTGATCGTGGCCCACGCCGCGATGGCGACCGTGGCCCGCGTCGCGACGGCGGTGGTGATCGTGGCCCGCGCCGCGATGACCGCGCCCCGCGCGCTGACCGCGACGGCGGCGACAAGGGCGGTGACGCCGGCGGCCTGCCGAACTTTCTGACCGGCGGCGACGACTGACACCGCTGGCCCGTTGGCCAAACGAAAGGGGCCGCGCTTCACCCGAAGCGCGGCCCTTTTTCGTGGCGCGAAGGATTTACCGCGCCCGCAACGTTGTAGGGTTTGTGGGCGGCAGGGACCGCGCCACCCAAACCCAAGGGAGCGTTGACCATGCGGATCACGATTGCCATTTCGGCCTTGGCATTTCACCTTGCCACCCCGGCCTTCGCCCAGAGTGTTGGCCCGGTTTCCAGCACGACGACCATCACCCGCGATCCTGACGCCGGTGCGTTCAGCCGCGACACCAGCGTCACGCGCGCGCGGGATGGTGCCGTTGCCACCAGCAGCACTGATCGCACCCGCACCGAAACCGGCTTCACCAGCGACACCAGCCGCACCGGTTTCGCTGGCCGCACCGCCAGCCGCGACTATGAGCGCACCCGCACGCCAAGCGGCTATACCGAAAGCGGCAGCATCACCCGCCCGAACGGCCGCAGCTATGGCCTGAACGGCAGCCTGGTGCGCAGCGATAACGGCTTCACCCGTGATCGCGCCCTCACCAACGCCGACGGCGCCACCGTGGCCAGTCGCAATGTTGCCGTTGCCCGCGCCGATGGCCAGGTGACGCGCACCGCCACCCGCACCGGGCCGCGTTCTGGTGGACAACACGGCGGTCGCGGTCGGCGCGGCTGATCACGGAACAGGGCCGGGCAGCACGCCCGGCCCCGCTTCACTTCTTGCGGGGAGGCCGGGCCGGCGCTTCGGTCGCGCCGCGCGAACGGCGCTCGCCGCGGCGATTGCCGCTCGTCGCGCTGGACAGGCGACGTTTCTTCAGCGGTGGCGGCGGCGGTTCGACGATTTCGATATCGCCCAGCTTCAGATCAAAGCCCAGCATCTGCCAGCTTTCGGCCATGTGCGGCGGCAGTTCGGCCTTCACATCCAGCGTGCCGCCATCCGGCAGCGCGATCTGCAGCCGGCGACTGTGCAGGTGCAGTTTCCGGCTGATCCCGCCGGTGAGATAGGATTCCTTGCCGCCATACTTCCCGTCGCCCACCAACGAATGGCCAATGGCGGCGGCGTGGACGCGGATCTGGTGGGTGCGGCCGGTCAGCGGTAGAAACTCCACCCAGGCCGCCCGGCCGGCCGCGCGCTCGATCACGCGATAGCGGGTCTTGGCTTTCAGCCCGGCTTCGGTATCCACCTGCATCTTCTCGCCACCGGTGCCCGGCTGCTTGCCGATCGGCGCATCGATGGTGCCGGCCGGAATTTTGGGCACACCCACGGTGAGCGCCCAGTATGATTTCTCCGCATCGCGGCCGGCGAATTGCTTGCTGAAAAAGGCCGCCGCCTTGGCGCTGCGGGCCAGCAGCAACACGCCCGATGTGTCCTTGTCCAGCCGGTGCACCAGCCGCGGGCGCGACGGCGCATCGAACTGCAGCGCATCCAGCATGTCATCCACGCTGGTCGGCTGCTTGGTGCCGCCCTGCGTCGCGAGGCCCGGCGGCTTGTTGATGATGATGGCATGCGCATCCATATGCAGCACCATGCCGCGCATATAGTCGATCTGCGCCTCGCTCAGCGGCTCACGCGGCTTTTCGGTGGGGCGGGTGGCAACCGGCACCGGCAATTCCTCCGGCCAGGTCAGGCTCTGCCCGGCGGCCACCCGGTCACCCGGGCCGGCCTTGGCGCCATCCAGCCGCACCACACCGGATTTGGACCAGCGCGAGACGATGTTGAAGCTGATGTCTTTCGTGTGGCGCTGGAACCAGCGGTCCAGGCGGATGCCGTCGTCATCCTCTTCAATGGTGGCAGTGGGCATCAGGCCATTCCTCGCATCAGCCACACGCCGGCCAGCACGGCCAGCACAGAGCCGGCCACACTGGACACCGCATAGGCTGCCGCCAGCGCAACTTCGGCGCGGGTGATCATGTTGTAGATTTCCAGGCTGAACGCCGAGAAGGTGGTGAAGCCGCCAAGCACGCCGACGCCAAGCAACAGGCGCAGTTCCTCGGCGCCCCCCGTGTTTCCCGTGCTCATCCGCGCCAGCCAGCCGGCCAAGAGCCCCATCAGGAAGCCGCCGATGATATTGACCGCGAAGGTCCCGAACGGAAAGCCGGGCCCCAGCGCCACAATCGCCCAGCGGCCAACGCCATAGCGCAGCGCCGTGCCAAGCCCGCCGCCAAGGGCGACCAGCAGCAAGTGGGGCATTGTGGGGTTCATCGCCATCCCCTTAGCGGGATTGCGCCGATATTGCCAATGACGGTGGAAAAGAGCAGCATCGCCCGTCTTATCGGGTGGGATTGTTCAATGACCGCGCAACCGCAACTGGCTCATGTCGTGTTCCAGACCCGGCAGTTCGACGCGATGCTGGCCTGGTATGATCAGGTGTTCGGCGCCAAGGTGGTGCACCAGAACCCGGCGATGGCTTTTCTCAGCTTTGACGACGAGCATCACCGTTTTGCCATGCTCAATCTCGAACTGGTGGCACCGGGCGGGCCGGGGCATCGCGGCGCTGTGGGCGTGAACCACATCGCCTACACATTGCCCAGCGCCGCATCGCTGCTGACCCTGTATCGCCGGCTGAAGCAGGACGGAGTGGAGCCGGTGTGGCCTGTGCATCACGGCCTCACCCTGTCGCTCTATTACGACGATCCCGATGGCAACCGCCTGGAATTTCAGGTGGAAGCCCTGCCAGACGGCGAAGCATCACGCTACATCAGCGGGCCGGAGTTTGCCGCCAATCCTGTGGGCGTGTCATTTGATCCCGATGTGCTGCTGACCCGCTTCGAAGCCGGCGCCAGCGAAGCGGAATTGCTGGCCTTCGTGGCCGGGCCCATGTCGCCCATTCCGCCGCTGCAGCATTAAACCACGCCGAAGGTCCAGCCTTCCGTCACCGCGATTGCCGGAGTGAGCGCGGCCGGCTGCCACCATGGCGGCTGATGCGCGATGGCGCGCAGGCCGACCGCCGTGACGAGGGCATCGCCGACATGATCGGGAAAACTCCCCGGAAAGGCAGCGGGCATGGGCTGGCTGCCATGACGGGCCAACGCGGCATTTAGGCTCTCCAGGTCACGCAACTTGCCGCGAAAGCCGCCAAGCCGGGCAAAGGCCTGAGCATAAATTTCAAGAATGACCGGGCCCCGATCATGCAGCGGATCGAACGGCCACACCGGCCACTGCAGCCGGTGCAGCAGCCGCATCGCGGTAAGCGTTGCCTTGCCCACCTGGGACGCGCCAAGCAGCACGAAATTGGAGGTCGGCACGCCCAGCCCGCTCTGCTTGTACACCTGTTCCGTCACCCTCAGGTGGGCGCGCAGGTGGCGCGGGCCATCAGCAGCACCCAGCCAGAACGCCTCGCGCCGGTGCTGGATGAAGCCGTGGGCGCCCAGATCAACTTCTGCGGCACACACCGCCTCCACCTCGGCCCACAGGTCGCGCGCCGGCTGGTCGAACGGCGGCACCGCCGCAAAGCCGAAGCCGGCATCCATGCCGACCAGCACATCACCGGAAAGCCCGCCCAGCCAATCGAGCACCGCCGCGCGTGACCACACGCCGGATGGCGGCAGCACCAGTTCTGGTGGGGCATCGCCGGCTTCGCAGACGGCCACCTGCACCGAAGGATGCCGCGCGCCTTTCGCACCTGACCAGTCGATACCGACGAAGCGGGTAAATCTCACCGCAGCTCAACCACGGCTGCGCCGCCTTCGAGACCGTTCAGTAGGGATGGCAGTGTCGCCATCAGCCGATCGACCAGCAGGCGGTTGCCGCAATTGCCGAGACGCACCCACAAGAGCTGCACCGGCAACCGCGCCTGACGGGCCAGCATGACAAAATCCGCATCCTTGCTGATAATCACTTGGCCGTGCGCGGCGGCGTGATTCAGCAGCGCTATATCCGGGGCATTGCCGGGCAGCACCGCGATGACATGCACGGCATCATGGCCAGCGGCGCACAACTGCACGGCCAGCGCCGGCGGCAACTGCGCATCAATCAGAAAGTTCATTCAGCCGCGATCACCAATGGATGGTCAGCCAGATCGGCAGCATAGGCCAGACAGGCCAGCACGTCGGCGCGCTCAAGATAGGGGAAATCGACGAGCAACTCGTCCACCGTGTCGCCGTGCGCGAGATAAGCCAGCACGTCACGCACCGGCATGCGCGTGCCCTTCACGCAGGGCTTGCCGCCCAGCACGTCGGCGCGCGATTCGATGCGGCTCAGTGGCGTCATGCACACAGTATAACAAAGGCCGGGTGAAAGGCCAAACCGGGCCACATCTCACAAGCCCCGCGCCTTGCGCTGGACGGCAGAGGCATGGCCGGCCCAGGCCCGCTCCACCAGCACGGCGATGCGTTCCGGATCGGCAGCATCCAGCCGCGCCAGCACGGCAGGCCAGCCGACATAATGCGGGGTCTGGTAGAAACAGGCCGGATCGGTGGCGATCAGCATGTCCACCTCGTCCAGCCCGGCGCGCAGCACGACATGGTCAGGCTCGCGCCCGATAACGACGAGCATCTTGCCGCGCACCAGAACAGCATCGCGGCCATAGCTGGTCCCGCGTGTGGCACCAGGCAGCGCCAGCGCTAATGCCAGCACATCATCCCAGGTCATCGTTGCTCTCTTGCCGCCGCCCGCCGCCGCGCCCATTCGGTCAGGCGCTCGGCGATGCGGGCTTCGGTGCCGCGCGGGGACGGGGTGTAGAGCGTCTGCGCGGTCATGCCGTCGGGCCAGTAATCCTGCCCCGAAAAGCCATCCGGCGCGTCATGGTCATAGGCATAGCCCTGGCCGTAACCCAGCTCCTTCATCAGCTTTGTCGGGGCGTTGAGGATGTGGGCCGGCGGGGTGAGCGAGCCGGTGCTGGCCGCCAGTTTTTTCGCGGCTTTCTCCGCCACATAGGCGGCGTTCGATTTAGGGGCGGTGGCGAGATAGAGGCAGGCGTGAACGATCGCCAGTTCGCCTTCGGGTGACCCCAGGAAATCATAGGCGTCCTTGGCATCAAGGCACACCCGCAGCGCATTGCTGTCGGCCAGGCCGATATCCTCGCTGGCAAAGCGCACCAGCCGGCGCAGCAGGTAGAGCGGTTCCTCGCCGGCCACCAGCATCCGCGCCAGCCAGTAAAGCGCCGCATCCGGATCAGACCCGCGCAATGATTTGTGGAGCGCCGAAATCAGGCCGTAATGACCCTCGCGATCCTTGTCATACACCGGCATGCGGCGGTGCAGGAACGCCGCCAGATCGGCCGGTGTCATTGCCGGTACCTCACCAAGCGCGAACAGGCTTTCGGCCTGGCCGAGCAGGAAGCGGCCATCACCATCGGCAGACGCGATCAGCGCGGCGCGGGCGTCGTCCGTCACCGGCAGGGCGTGGCCCGTGTGTGTTTCGGCCCGCGCCAGCAGATCGGCCAGCGCCGCCTCGTCCAGCCGCCGCACGATCAGCACGCGGGCGCGGGACAAGATGGCGGCGTTCAGCTCGAAACTGGGATTCTCGGTGGTGGCGCCGACCAGCGTGATGGTGCCGTCTTCCATCGGCCCCAGGAAACCATCCTGCTGGGCGCGGTTGAAGCGGTGGATTTCATCCACAAACAACAGGGTGCGCTGGCCCGCCCGCGCCGCCTCGCGCGCCTCGGCAAACAATTTCTTCAAATCGGCCACGCCGGCAAACACGGCGGAAATGGCGAAAAAGCGCATGCCGCAGGCCGCGGCGAGCAGGCGGGCGATGGTCGTCTTGCCGGTGCCGGGCGGGCCCCAGAAGATCAGGCTCGAAAGGCTGCCGGCGGCCACCATGCGGGTGATGGCGCCATCGGGGCCGGTGAGATGATCCTGCCCCACCACTTCGGCAAGGGTGCGCGGACGCAACTGCTCGGCCAGCGGCGCGCCGGCCGGCGTCACGGCGTTTTCAGCGGCGGGGAACAGATCGGCCATAGCAGCTTGTCGCGCCGAAGTGGCCGGTCATGCAAGCGCTCAGCTCTTGTACCAGGCCTCGATCGTGCCCGACAGCTTGATGGTGAGCGGGTTGCCCTTGCGATCCAGGCTCTTGCCAGCGGCAACGCGGATCCAGCCTTCGGAGATGCAATATTCCTCGACATTGGTGCGTTCGACACCGTTGTAGCGGATGCCAACGCCGCGGCGCAGCAGATCCCAATCATGAAACTCGCTGCGCGGGTTCACGCTCAGGCGGTCCGGCGGGCTGTCGGTGATGGGCGCTTCTGCCGGCGTTTCCGGGGCGGTTTCGGGCGTGTCAGTCATGGGCGGGTTCCATAGGCGGAAGCGGGCAGGCGGGCAAGAAAAAGGGGCCGCAACCTTGCAGTTGCGACCCCATTTTTCAGTGCATCAGGACGATCAGGCTTCTTCAGCCGGTTCTTCGTCCATCGGCAGGGTGCCGGGTTCGGCGTTCGGATCGAAGGCTTCGGTGAAGCCCGCTTCCTCGCGCTCGGCAGTGGCGGCAATGTCCACACCCTTGGCCTGCAGTTCGGCTTCTTCGGCCGAACGGGCGATGTTCACCTTGACCAGCACCACGACTTCCGGGTGCAGCGCGACCTTCACGTCGTGCACGCCCAGGGTCTTGATCGGCTTGTCCAGCACGATCTGGTTCTTGTTGGCCTTGTGGCCACCGTTGGTCAGCGCTTCGGCCAGATCGCGGGCAGCGACCGAACCGTAAAGCTGGCCGGTGCCCGACGCAGCGCGGATCATCACCACGCTGGCGCCTTCGATTTCGCGCGATTCCGAGCGGGCGATATCGCGACGCTTGGCGTTGTCGGCTTCGATGCGGGCGCGGTCTTGTTCAAACCGGGCCTTGTTGGCTTCAGTCGCCCGCAGAGCTTTTCCGCGCGGCAGGAGGAAGTTGCGGGCGAAACCCGGCTTCACATTGACGACATCGCCAATGGTGCCGAGCTTTTCCACGCGTTCAAGCAGGATGACATGCATGTGCGTGGCTCCTCACTTCACCAGGTAGGGCAGCAAGCCCAGATGGCGGGCGCGCTTGATGGCCTTGGCCAGCTCGCGCTGCTTCTTGGCCGAAACCGCAGTGATGCGGGCCGGAACGATCTTGCCACGTTCAGAAACGAAGCCCTGCAACAGGCGCACGTCCTTGTAATCGATGGCGGGGGCATTCGGACCCGCGAAGGGGCACGACTTGCGGCGGCGGAAAAACGGACGTCCCATCTGATCCCTCCCTTAAGCGCGCGGTTCGCGGCGCGGGCGTTCGCCACGGTCACCACGCGGGGCACCGCCGTCACGATCGCCGCGACCTTCTCGGTCACCACGGCCTTCACGACCGCCTTCGCGGCCACCTTCGCGGTCACCACCGCGGCGGGTCATCGCCGACGGTTCGGCCGACAGCGCGTCGACACGGATGGTCATGGAACGGATGATATCTTCGTTCAGGCCAACCTGGCGCTCCATTTCGGCCACGGCGGAAGCCGGAGCGTCGATGTTGAGCATCACATAATGGGCCTTGCGGTTCTTGGCGATGCGATAGGCCAGCGTGCGCAGGCCCCAATATTCGCTGCCTGCAACCTGGCCCTTGCCTTCGACAAGAACCTTGGTGAAGCCTTCCGTCAGCGTCTCAACCTGCG
The DNA here is from genome assembly GCA_027485735.1 of Sphingomonadales bacterium. Classification (GTDB taxonomy): domain Bacteria; phylum Pseudomonadota; class Alphaproteobacteria; order Sphingomonadales; family Sphingomonadaceae; genus Sandarakinorhabdus. The sequence continues at coordinate 23,891 of JAIXQM010000141.1, forward strand.
CAGTGGTCAGGTCCTGACGCGCCAGGAAGACATGCTCGTAAAACGGCATTTCTCTCTCCTCGTGCCGATCGTTGACGGGGCCCAATGCCCACGCCCCTCCGGCTGGCGTCTATCGTCGCGCAGGGCAGGCCCGGCACGGCGAAGCGCGGCCTATGGCGGAAGGGGGCAGCGATTGCAAGTGATTCTGGCCTGTGGGAAAAGGGTTGCATGCCCCTTCTTCCCCTGCTTGGCCTGCTGCTGGCCGCAGCCCAGCCTGCACCGCAATCCGATGCGGCCATCACTGTGGAAGCCAGCCGGATCACGCCCGAACAGGCGCGCATTGCCAGCACGGCCTATGCCCGCGCCGGGCTGCCGCCCAATCCCAATTACGGCCAATATGCCCGCTGGCAGGGGCCAATCTGCGCCAGCGTGCGCGGCATCCCTGATCCGGCGGTGGCGGCACTGGTGCTGGCGCGGATCAAGGCCGCAGTCGCCGAAACCGGGCTGAAAGCGGCAGAATCCGGCTGCAAGCCCAACCTCACCGTGGCGTTTACCGATGATGCGCGCGGCCTGGTGGGTTTGGTCAAAGCCAAGCGGCGCTCAGCCCTGCCACGCTTTGATCCTGTGCTGTTTTCACAGCTGGATAGCGCGACCCTGCCAGTGCGCTGGTGGCATGTGCTGGCCCCGGCCGGCCCCAGCGGCGGTGCAGCCACCGCCGATGCCGGGGCGCTGGCCAGTGCCAGTTCCAACGCGATGCCGCTGGGCAATGTGCTGCCCGCCGGCCCTGATGCGATCGGCACCAACAGCTGGAACAGCAGCCTTGTCGATACCAACCTGTCGATCTGGGCCAAGGCCGGCGTGGCGGTGGTGGACGTGAACCTGGCCACCGGCGTGTCGCTGGAAGCGCTGGCCGATTATATTGCGCTGGTGATGCTGGCGCCGATGCGCTTGCCGCCCGATGCGCCGGGCGTGCCCAGCGTGCTGAGCCTGTTTGACGGCAGCACACGCCCAACCGGGTTGAGCGCATGGGATCGTGCCTTTCTGAAAGGCCTTTATGCCATGCAGATGAACCGCAGCGCCCAGCGCCAGCGCCAGCAATTGATCAGCGCCATGGCCCGCGAACTGGCCCCCGACGTGCCGCCCCAATGACCGCGCCGCCGCAATGACTGCGCCGCTGATCGTGGTTGGCGGCGTCGCCGGTTGCGGCAAGACCACGCTGGCCGCCGCGCTGGCCCAGGCGCTGGGCATCAATTTCCGCGACGGTGATGATCTGCACCCCGAGGCCAACAAGGCCAAGATGGCTGCCGGTGAGCCGCTCACGGATAAGGATCGTGCGCCGTGGCTGGCCGCCTGTGCGGCGCAGCTGGCAGCGTGGGGCGATGCTGGCGGCGTGATCAGCGCCTCGGCCCTCAAGCGCAGCTATCGCCACACGCTCTACACCGCTCACCCTGCCGTGCGCTATGTGCTGATCCACATCACCCCGGAACTGGCCACTGCCCGCGCCCAGGCCCGCGCCGGCCATTTCTGGCCCGCCAGCCTGACGCTGAGCCAGTTCGCCATCCTGGAAGAGCCCGCCGCCGACGAACCAGCCATGCGTGTGGACGCGACATGGGCCACCGATCAGCAGGTGGCCGCGGTGCAGGGGTTTCTGCGCTAGCGCCGTCCGGCCGTGCGTGGATTCCGGCGCTGCTGCACGCCGTGGCCAGCGCGTAGCCTTGGGTTTCCCTTTTTAGCACCCGCCCAACTTGCGGGCGGGGTCGGAGTTGAAGCCCATGTTCCTTCTTCCCCCACTGCCCTATCCCCATGATGCGCTGGCCCCGGTGATCTCGGCGCGCACGCTGCACCATCATCACGAAAAACATCATGGCGGCTATGTGAAGGCGCTGAACGCGCTGTTGGAAGCCGTGGAAATCGTGCCCGACACGCTGGAGGCCGTGATCGCGGCGGCCGGCAAATCCCGCAACCGGGTGCTGTTCAACAATGCCGCCCAGGCCCGCAACCACAGTTTCTTTTGGGATGCCATGACCGACACGCCGGCACCGCCCACCGGTGACCTGGCGGCGGCGATCACGGCCCAGATGGGCGGAATGGCCGAACTGAAAGCGGAGTTCGTGGCCGCCGGGGTGGCGCAGTTCGGATCAGGCTGGGTGTGGCTGGTTTCCGATGCCACCGGCGGCCTGGCCATCACGGTGAGCCATGATGCCGAAGATTGGCGCGGCGAAACCGCGTCCACCCCGCTGATTGTCTGCGATGTGTGGGAACACGCCTATTATCTGGATCACCAGGAAAACCGGAAAGGCTTTCTGGAAGCCTGGTTCGATGCGCTGCCCAACTGGGCCTTCGCCGGCGAGCAATATGCCGCCGCCCAAGGCAAGGGGGAAAAATGGAAGCATCCGCCCAGCGTGCCGGCGCGCGAGGACGCCTGAACCCCGCCTTCAGGCCAAACGGGCGGCGGCCGGCAACCGCCGGGCGACCACAGCCATCAACTGCGACAGATCGGCGATTCCGTCGAACTCTTCGGCGCTGATCAGCGCGTCCAATTGCCCATCCTGTTCCACCGCGATCAGAGGCAGGGGCCAATCGGCGGCGGCCGGAAATGCCGTGCGGAAATCGGGGCGGTGGTAGAAGATCGTTTCCACCCCCACCCCGTCCAGAAAGCGCCGCCATTCGCCACGCATGCTAAGCAGCCCATAGGTGAGCGCGCACAGCTTGCAGGGATAGGTGGCGGGCGCGAACAGCTTGTGCAGGCTGTCCATCGCGCCCGCCAGCAGACCTTCATTGGCGTTGTAGACGATGACCAGCTTCACCCGGCGGCGGAGAGCGCCGATTTCCCGCGCTTCACGATCAGCTTGTTGAGCGCATTCACATAGGCGCGTGCCGATGCGACCAGCGTATCGGTGTGGGCGCCGGTGCCGCGCACGGTGCGGCCGTTCTCGGCCAGCACCACGCTCACTTCGGCCTGGGCGTCGGTTCCGGCGGTGACGGCGTGCACCTGATAGAGGTTCAGCACGGCATCATCATGCGGCACCAGCTTGCGGATGGCGTTGAACAGCGCATCCACCGGGCCATTGCCACGCGTCGCCGCCGTCACTTCTTCGCCGTCGATGCTGAGCGTCAGGATCGCCCTTTGTGGCCCGTTGGAACCGCAATAAACCTCGACCTCCACCACCTGGATGCGGTCGTGCCCGCGCAGCACTTCATCATCCACCAGCGCAACGATATCTTCGTCGAACACCTGCTTCTTGGCGTCGGCCAGATCCTTGAAGCGCTTGAAGGCATCGCCGAACTCGTTGTCCGATAGGTCATAGCCCATTTCGGCCAGCTTCGATCGAAAGGCGGCGCGGCCGCTGTGCTTGCCCAGCACCAGATTGGTGGCGCCCTGGCCCACGCTGTCCGGCGTCATGATCTCGTAGGTGGACGAATCCTTCAGCATGCCATCCTGGTGGATGCCGCTTTCATGCGCGAAGGCGTTGGCGCCCACGATCGCCTTGTTGGCCTGCACCTGCATGCCGGTGACGCCGCTCACCAGCCGGCTGGCGCGGGTGATTTCGGTGCTCACGATGCCGGTCTGATAGGGCATCACGTCCTGCCGCACCTTCAGCGCCATGGCGATTTCTTCCACCGCGGCATTCCCGGCGCGCTCGCCGATGCCGTTCACCGTGGCTTCCACCTGTCGCGCCCCGGCCATGATGGCGCTCAGCGTGTTGGCCACGGCCAGGCCCAGATCATTGTGGCAGTGCGTGGAGAAGATCGCCTGATCGGCATTGGGCACGCGGGTGATCACATCGCGGAACATGGCGCCATAGGTGGCCGGCGTCGCATAACCCACGGTGTCGGGCAGGTTGATCGTCGTCGCCCCGGCGTTGATCGCGGTTTCCACCGCCCGGCACAGGAAATCCGGATCCGACCGCGTCGCATCCTCGGCCGACCATTCGACATCGCCGCACAGGTTGCGGGCATGGCTGACCGAAAAACGGATCGCTTCCAGCACCTCTTCCGGCGTCTTGTTCAGCTTCACCTTCATGTGCAGCGGCGAGGTGGCGATGAAGGTGTGGATGCGCGGGTTGCGTGCGCCCTTCAGCGCCGCCCAGGCCCGTTCGATATCGGGCGCGGCGGCACGGGCCAGGCTGGCGACGATGGCGGTATCGCACATGTTGGCGACGGCCTGCACGGCTTCGAAATCGCCTTCACTGGCGATGGCGAAACCGGCCTCGATGATGTCCACGCCCAACGCTTCCAATTGCGCTGCGACTTTCAGTTTTTCCTCGAGATTCATCGAGCAGCCGGGAGATTGTTCCCCGTCGCGCAAGGTGGTGTCGAAGATGCGGATACGATTATTGGTCATGGCTCTGCCTGTCTGAACGCTGTGATCTGAAGTTTCAGGTTCATCCCCTCAAGGCGCGTGGCCGAGGGAACATGCCCAGCAGCCAGCGTCACGCCCGAGGGCGTGTAAGTCGCAGACGAAGAAGGGCCGATTGGAAAGCCATGATCTGTTCATAGCGTGAAGCGGGGGCGCTGTGCAAGATGGGGCGCAAGATGCCGCCTTGCTCTTGCGGCCAGTGCGGGCATGAAGACATCATGGACCAGATTTTTTCCGCCGCCGATATCGGTTCGGCCATTCAGAGCGCCCTGGCACCGGTGTTCCTGCTCACCGCCATCGCCGGGCTGCTCAACGTGCTGGTTCACCGCCTGTCGCGGGTGGTGGACCGGGCGCGCCACCTTGAAGCCAATGCGGCCGGCTTTGCCGCCGACAAGCGCCGCATCGCCATCGACGATCTGGCGGTGCTGGCCAAACGCATGGCCGCCGCCAACTGGGCGATCGCGCTGTGCACCATGGCCGCTCTGCTGGTGTGCCTGGTGGTGGCGCTGCTGTTCCTTGAACAACTGGTCGGCGGCCGGCTCGATGTGGTGGTGGCCTTGATGTTCATCGCCGCCACCATGCTGCTCACCGGCGGGCTGATGCTGTTCCTGTGGGAAGTGCAACTGGCGCTGCGCAGTGTGCGGGTCAGGGCTGCGTTGCTGCTGGAAGAGCGGATCTAAGTTGTCCACATTAACAAAAAAATAATTAAAGTTTAACTATCGGCATATCTGGTTTGTGGCACCATATCGGTGATGCTGGTTTTTGCCCGACTCGCGGGGATGTCGGGCGCCCAGTCGATCAAGGAGGGCAAGATGCTGCGCAAACTTGTTATCGCCGGGATCATCGGCGCGTGCGCCATGCCGGCCATGGCGGCCAATCTGCTGACCAATGGCGGCTTCGAAAGCGGCAGCCTTGCCGGCTGGACGCAAACCATCGCTCCGTCATCCAATGGCACCAGCGGCGTTTTCGCCAATGGATCGAACGCGCCGAATTCGGGTCAGAGCACGACCGTAAATGCCAATGGCGGTAATTTCGTCTATCTCACGGGCCAAGGCGGCCCGGGCGCCTACGAAATTCGCCAGTCGTTCACGCTGGCCAGCGCACAGACCGTAACGGTCAAGTTCGATCACTTCGCGAACAATTACGGTGGCCAAGTGTTCTCCGGCAACGGCCTTGATCCGTTTGCTGGCCAGCCAGTGCAGTTTGCGTTGGTTGACCTGATCCCCGGTGCCACCGGGGCGTTCAGCACCGCCGGCCAGATCCAGAGCTTCTACAGCGGGGCCGATGGCGGCGCCAATCCCAATCCGTGGACCAGCTACAGCTTCAACGTCAATCTGGGCGCTGGCACCTACGCAATCCGTTTCGCCCAAGCCGATAACCAGCTGTTCTTCACGCAAGGCGTGGACAATGTCTCGGTGAGTGGGGCCATTCCGGAACCGGCCAGCTGGGCGATGCTGATTGCCGGCTTTGGCCTGGTTGGTGCCGCCGGGCGCCGTCGCCGGGCGACAGTCGCCGCCTGAGCAGCAAGGCCAACATGAAAAGGGGCCTGCCGGTGTGCACCGGCAGGCCCCTTTTTCTGTCCTGCGCAGTCGCTCAGTTGCGCGCCTTGTCCACCAGTTGGTTCTTGGCGATCCACGGCATCATCGCCCGCAGCCGCGCACCGGTTTCCTCGATCGGATGGGCCGCCGCCGCCTTGCGGGCGGCCTTCAGCTCCGGCTGGCCGGCGCGGTTGTCGAGGATGAAGTTCTTCACGAACCGCCCGCCCTGGATATCGGCCAGCACGCGCTTCATCTCGGCCTTGGTTTCATCGGTGATGATGCGCGGGCCGGTGGTGATGTCGCCATATTCAGCGGTGTTGCTGATCGAATAACGCATGTTGGCAATGCCGCCTTCATACATCAGATCGACGATCAGCTTCACTTCGTGCAGGCACTCGAAATAGGCCATTTCCGGCGCATAGCCGGCCTCGACCAGCGTTTCAAAACCGGCCTGGATCAGGTGAGAAAGCCCGCCGCACAGCACGGCTTGTTCGCCGAACAGATCGGTCTCGCACTCTTCGCGAAACGTGGTCTCGATCACGCCGGAACGGCCGCCGCCGATGGCACTGGCATAGCTCAGCGCCACGTCGTGCGCGTTGCCGCTCGCATCCTGGTGAATGGCGATCAGGCAGGGCACGCCGCCGCCCTTCTGATATTCGCTGCGCACCGTGTGGCCAGGGCCCTTGGGCGCGATCATGAACACATCGATATCGGCGCGCGGTTCGATCAGGCCGAAATGCACGTTGAGGCCGTGGGCGAACGCCAGCGCCGCGCCGGGCTTCATATTGGCGGCCAGATCATCGGCATAGATGCCAGCCTGATGCTCATCGGGCGCCAGCACCATGATCACGTCGGCCCAGGCCGCAGCTTCGGCATTGCTCAACACCTTGAAGCCGGCGCCTTCCGCCTTCTTGGCGGTTGCCGAACCGGCGCGCAGCGCGATGGCGACATTGGCAACGCCCGAATCCCGCAGGTTCTGGGCATGGGCATGGCCCTGGCTGCCATAACCGACGATGGCGATCTTCTTGCCCTTGATCAGGCCGACATCAGCATCGGCATCATAATAAACGCGCATGGGAAGGACTTTCCTGAAGTGAGTTTGAAAATTGAGTGGGCGTTAAACCGCCTCCGCCCCGCGGGCGATGGCCACAACCCCGGTTCGGGCGACCTCGACCAGGCCAACCTCCCGCATCAGGGCGATGAATTGGTTCACCTTCTCGGATGAGCCCGACACTTCGAACACGAAGCTGGCCGTGCTGGTATCCACCGGCCGGGCGCGGAAAATATCGGCGAGGCGCAGCGCCTCGACACGCTTGTCACCGATACCGGCCACCTTCACCAGCGCCATCTCGCGCTCCACGTGCGGACCCCAATCGGTCAGGTCCACCACCTTGTGCACCGGCACCAGCCGATCGAGTTGCGCCATGATCTGGTCGATCACGGGCGGCGGGCCGTTGGTGACAACAGTGATCCGGCTGACTTCATGATCATCCGAAACATCGGCCACCGTCAGGCTTTCGATATTATAGCCACGCGCCGAGAACAGGCCAACGATGCGGGCCAGCACGCCGGCTTCGTTATCAACCAGGATCGACAGCGTGTGCCGTTCGGAAGGAAGATGCTTCATCAGACCAATGCCTTCGCATCATCGTCGGCCTCGCCGCGCTCATCGGCGGCCGAAAGAATCATGTCGGTATGCGATGCGCCCGACGGGATCATCGGGAAGCAGTTGGCGAGCTTTGCCACCCGGCAGTCGACCATCACCGGGCCGGGGTGATCGATCATGGCCTGGATGCCAGCGTCCAGATCATCCGGCCCTTCAATGGTGATGCCCTTCCAGCCATAGGCTTCGGCCAGCTTCACGAAGTCCGGCAGGCTGTCGCTATAGCTTTCACTATAGCGGCCGCCGTGGTTCAGCTCCTGCCACTGGCGGACCATGCCCATATATTCATTGTTGATGATGAATATCTTCACCGGCAGGCGATATTGCGTCGCCGTGCCCAGTTCCTGGATGTTCATCTGGATGCTGGCTTCGCCGGCAATATCGATCACCAGTGCGCCCGGATAGGCCAGTTGCGCACCGATCGCGGCCGGCAGACCATAACCCATGGTGCCAAGCCCGCCGCTGGTCAGCCACTTGTTGGGTTCATGGAACCCGAAATGCTGTGCCGCCCACATCTGGTGCTGGCCAACTTCGGTGGAGATGATCGGCTTCTTGGCCTTGGTCATCTCGTACAGCCGCTGGATCGCCTTCTGCGGCAGCAGCGCCTCACCCTTCTGCTCGAACCCGAACGAGTTGCGGCTGCGCCAGCCCTTGATCTGTTCCCACCATGCCTTCTGGTCGGCTGCCCGGTGCCCGCGCGCGCGCCAGACTTTCAGCATGTCTTCCATCACGCTGCCAACGTCGCCCTGGATGGCCAGATCAACCCGCACCGTCTTGTTGAAGCTGGAACGATCGATATCGACATGGATCTTGCGGCTGGTCGGGCTGAACGCATCCAGCCGGCCCGTCACGCGATCGTCAAAGCGCGCACCGAGGCACAACATCAGGTCGCACTTGTTCATCGCCATATTGGCTTCGTAACTGCCGTGCATGCCCAGCATGCCAAGGAATTGCGGGTGATCATCGGGCACACTGCCCAACCCCATCAGTGTGGAGGTGACCGGCGCACCGGTCGCCTTGGCCAGTTCACGCAGCAACTGGCTGGCCACAGGCCCCGAATTGATGACGCCGCCGCCGGTATAAAGAATGGGCCGCTCGGCCGCCGCCAACATGTCCACAGCGGCTTCGATGGCAGCGAGATCGCCCTTCACCTGCGGCTTGTAGGTCTTGTGGCTGATCACGCCGGGCTTGGTATAGCGGGCCTTCATGATCTGCACGTCCTTGGGGATATCGATCACCACCGGGCCGGGCCGGCCGGAGCGCGCGATATAGAAAGCCTCGTGCAGAACCGGGCCGAGCCTTGCTGTCTCCTGCACCAGATAATTATGCTTGGAACAGTGGCGCGTGATGCCCACCGTGTCGCATTCCTGGAAGGCATCGGTGCCGATGAGATGCGTCGGCACCTGGCCGGTGAGCACCACCAGCGGGATCGAATCCATCAGCGCATCGGTAATGCCGGTGACGGCATTGGTGGCGCCCGGTCCGGAGGTGACGAGCACCACGCCCACCTTGCCGCTGCTGCGCGCATAGCCTTCGGCGGCATGCACGGCGGCCTGTTCGTGGCGGACGAGGATGTGGCGGATGCGGTTCTGCTTGAACAGCGCATCATAAATCGGCAACACGGCGCCGCCTGGATAGCCAAAGACCACCTCTACCCCCAGATCGGTGAGGGCCTGCACAACAATGTCGGCGCCGGTCATTTCCGTGCCCATGATCTCTATCCCACGCAAGAACGGCCGCAGATCGGCGACCGCATGCTGTTATGGGAAGGAAAATGGCAGGTCAACCGCTTTTTGCGTAATTAAAATACGAAATGATGCCAATTGACGCAATTGTTGAATGATCGACGGCATCTGGAGCCTTCTGAAACGAAAAATGGGGCCCGGCATGCGCCAGGCCCCATCTTCTGTGCCGGAATGCCAGTCCGCTGGCAGCAGTCAGGCAGCAACGACGGTCTTGCGACGGCGCGCGGCCAAACCAACGAAGCCAAAGCCGAGCAGCAGCAGAGCCCAGCTCGACGGTTCGGGAACAACCGTCGGCGTCGGCGGAATGATGATGGTTGCAGGATCGGTGGTCTGGACCGCAAAGGCGCGATCAATCACGATGTCCTTTGATGCGCCGCCTAGGTTCGAATTGAACACGAAGGCCGTGGTGTAATAGCCGGCCTGCGTGATCTGGCCGACGCCCGAAACATTCTGCCAGACACGGCCGGGCGCGCCCGAAATGATCGCGGTGGCCGCAACCGGGGCGCCAATGATCGTGGCGCGGAAACTGGAATTGCCCGGATTGGCGAGGCCGTTGGCGGTCAGGAAATAGCTGAAGCCCAGCCGGTAGTTACCGACACGCAGATAGGTGAGCTGCGAGATGGTTTCGTTGACCGACAGATCGCCAACGAAATAAGCGGCCTTGCCGCCAACCGCATCTGGGCTGGCCGAAACACTATTGTCAGCAAACACGCTCTCGCCGAAGGCGCCATTGGGGTAGCTCGCCGTGCTGTTGTAGTTGATGACGCTGGCCGGCGCGTTGCTTGGCACATTGGACTTGGTCCACTGCAGGAAGCCGCCCGTGCCAACCGCACCCGCTTCGAAACTGCCGTTCTTGATTAGGTTGGTCACCGCTGCAGCGGGAGCAGCGAACGAGGCCGCAGCCAGTACCATCGCAGTGATGGCAAGATTCTTGAAGTGCATCTGAAAAAAGCTCCTGGAAACCATGATCCGGCGACCATCAATGCGTGCAGCCACACACTGAAAGACGACGTTGATCCGGTCGAATGCAACGACCGTGCCAAGAGCTGCAATCATTCAATATCAAGGAGTTAAATAGTAAACTTTCAGTTAACTGTAAAGTCTACCGACAGTCCCAGACGCAACCGACAATCAGGAGACGACTTCCGGCAGCCCGTTCTTGCGGCGGCCAAACACGGCGCCCAGCACCACAAGGCCCAGCAGCCCGGCGATGATCGGCCCGGTGTCGCCGCTTTCCATGGCGCTGGCGGCTTGGGCCCCCGCGAGACCGTCAGTCGTACAGGCGGGATCCTCCGCCGGGCAATTTGCTGGTGCTGCCACGCGCTCGCTGTTTGCCAGGTTCACCATCTGGGTCGCGGCCGCCGGCTGCGCCAGCATCATCAGCATCACCAGGAAAAACCCACGCCTCACCATCACTGTCCCCACCGCAAAACCAACGCGCAATCACTTCATCGCACCGCAACATGTCCGTCACATGACATGGCGACCCCTGATAGGGGCGAAATGTCCACTATTGGTTACAGGCAGTTACGGCGCGCGCCCGGCGGTGGTTGCAGCGCGTTCAATCGGGGCAGACGCGGCTCCAGTCCGGGAACTGGTTGCGGGCCCAGGTCTGCTGCCGCTTCTGATATTGGCGGGTGACTATGAGCGCCTGCGCCATTGCGTCGTCGATGCTGCAACGCCCGGCCAGATGCGCGGCCAGTTGCGGCACCGCCAATGCCTTCATCACCGGCACCTCGGCGGGCAGCCCCAATGCCAGCAGCGCCTCCACCTCTTCGCGCGCACCCGCCACCAGCATGGCCGCCAGCCGGCGCTCGGCCCGTGCATTCAGTTCGGCGCGCGGGCGATCGACGATGATGCCCTGCACCGCCGCCACCCCCAGGCCGCCGTCGCGGCGCTGCTGCCAATCGGCCAGTGTGCGCCCGGTCGACCGCACCACCTCCAGCGCGCGCAGGGTGCGCTGCCGATCGGCCGGCATCAGCCGGGCGGCGGCAGCGGGGTCTTCCCGTTCCAGCGCGGCGCGCGCGCTGGCGGTATCGAGCGCCCGCACCGCGGCGCGAACCAGTTCGTCAATCGCCGGTACCGGTGCGAGGCCGTGCACCAGCGCTGTGAGATACATGCCAGTGCCGCCGACGATGATCGGCTGCCGGCCTGAGGCCCGCGCCGCGGCGATCTCGGCCTTGGCCAGTTCCACCCAGCGCGCCACGCTGCACACATCAGCGCCGGCGAGAACGCCATAGAGACGATGGGGCACGGCGGCTTCCTCCGCCGCCGTCGGCCGTGCCGAAACGATAGCCAGATCACGATACAGCTGGCTGGCATCGGCATTGATGATCACGCCGCCCACAGCACCACAACCATGGGCCGCCAGTTCAAGCGCCAGCCCAGACTTGCCCCCGGCCGTTGGCCCTGTCAGGACGGTGACCCGTTCAGGATCGAGAGAAATGGCAGACGCGCTCATCATCACCCTGGTTGCCGAAGGCGCCTTGTCGCCCGGCGACGCTTCTGCGGCAAGCGATGTCGTGCGCGGCATTGGCGCTGAAATCGTCGCCCAAAGCTGGCTGGAAGCGGGCGACGCCCATGACATCCTCGCCCGCGGCGATGCCCCTGCCATCCGCGCTGCGCTGGAAGACGCCCTGCCCGCCGTTGACGTGGTGGTGCAATCCGGCGCCACGCCGCGCCGCAAGAAATTGATCGTGGCGGACATGGATTCCACCATGATCGCCTGCGAATGCATCGATGAACTGGCCGATTATGCCGGCATCAAGGCCGAAGTCGCCGCCATCACCGAAGCCGCGATGCGCGGCGAGCTGGATTTTGCCGGCGCCTTGAAGGCCCGCGTGGCGCTGCTGAAGGGCCTGCCAGTCGCCACGCTCGACCAGTGCCGCGAGGAGCGCGTGCGCCTCAACCCCGGTGCGCGACAGTTGGTGCAGACAATGACAGCCAACGGCGCGCGCTCGCTGCTGGTGTCGGGCGGTTTCATGCCCTTTGCCGTGCCGGTGGCGCGCCAGATCGGCTTTGCCCGCGTGCTGGCCAACCGGTTGGACATTGATGGTGATATGCTGGCCGGCACCGTGCCCGAACCCATCGTCGATGCCGCCGCCAAGAAGGCGCTGCTCGAAGCCGACGGCACGCCGATGAGCGCCGCGCTGGCGGTGGGCGACGGCGCCAACGACATTCCGATGATCCAGGCGGCGATGGCCGGCGGCGGGCTGGGCATCGCCTATCACGCCAAGCCGAAGGCCGCTGCCGCTGCCCAGGCCCATGTCCGCCATGGCGATCTCACCGTGCTGCTGCGGGCGCAGGGCTATCGCCGCGCCGAATGGGTGAATTAGGCCGGGAAGAGCTTTGAAGTGAGCCACGTGCCGGCCGCTGCCGTGCCGCCGGTGAGGACGGTACCCCACATCAGATCAAGCACGGTCACCTTCAGGCTCCACACTTTCAGCGTGGCATAGTTGGTGAGATCATAAGTGGCATAGCAGATGAACCCCAGCACCGCGCCCTGCAGCGCTGCCTTGGCCACGCCTTCGGTCAGTCCCGGCCACACGGCGAAATAGACGATGCCGCCAATATAGATGGCATAAAAGATCATCGCCGGTGTGAGGCGGAAACCGTTTTCCATCATCACTTCGCCGATTTCCGGCTTGTACAGGCGCGGGGCCATGTTGATCAGCCACACCGCATCAATGGCGGCAAAGGCAACAAGTGTAAGGCCATAGGCGGCAAGCATCTTGATCATGGCGCCCGCCATAGCCGCGCAGCGCCAAATTGACACCCCATTTGACAGCATCCCCCCCCATCCGCGATGCTGTGTCGCTGCCAATGCAGCAAAATAGCGGCAAGCCGGGTCAACGGCTGTCCAATCCGGGGGAGCAACATGCACGGCGAGACGAAGAGCGGACTGTCGCGAGTGCTGGAATGGCTGATCGTGCGCTTCTATCTCGCCATGGGCTGGAAATCCGTCGCCATCCGGCCAATCCCACGCAAGGCGGTGATCATCGCAGCGCCGCACACGTCCAACTGGGATTTCATCTATTATATCGGCCTCACCCGCGATCTGGGCATCGAAACCAGCTTCATGGCCAAACGCCAGCTGTTCCGCTGGCCGCTGGGCCGCTTCATGCGGGAAATGGGCGGGGTGGAAGTGAACCGCGAAAAGGGCGGAAATTATGTCCAGTCGATGATCGACGAATTCAACCGGCGGGATGATTTCCTGCTCACCATCGCACCCGAAGGCACGCGCAAATCGGTGGGCCAATGGAAAACCGGCTTCTATCATATCGCGGTGGGTGCGCAGGTGCCGCTGATCGTGGGCATGATGGATTATGCCAAGAAAACCGGCGGGCTGGCGCTGGCCTTCATGCCCACCGGCGATTATGCCGCCGACATGGCGCGCGTGGAGGAATTCTATCGCTCCACCACCCCCAAACATCCTGGCAAGGCGATGAAATCGATCATGGCCGCCAGTGTGCAATCCGCCGAACATTCCACCATCGACAAGGCTGCCTGAGTAACTCCCATGCTGATCAATCTTGGTATTACCCTCGCCGCTGTCGTTGGCCTGATGGTCCTGTGCTGGCGCTACAGCGTTTCCATCCGCGATGTGTCGTTCATCGATGCCATCTGGGCCTATGGCATGGTGTTTGCCGTGGCGGTGGCGGCAATCCTGAACGGCGGCCCGGCTGGGCCGGCTGGCTGGGCGCTGATCGTGCTGGTCGGCCTGTGGGGGCTGCGGCTGGGCACCCACCTCATCACCCGCTGGCGCCGGCTGGGCCGCGATCCGCGTTATGAGAAGATCCTGGGCCACGCCATCGAGAAACAGGGCATGAGCTTTGCCAAGGCGGCCTGGTTCCGCGCATTCGGGATGCAGGGGCCGCTGCTGTGGGGCGTGTCCCTGCCCGCCCAGGCCGGCGTGCTGGCCGATGGCGGCGCACCGCTGCCGCTGTGGGGCGTGGCCGGCGCTGCGATCGCGCTGTTCGGCATCGCCTTTGAAAGCATCGGCGACGCCCAGCTGGAAGCCTTCCGCGCCGATCCGGCCAGCAAGGGCCAGGTGATGGACAAAGGCCTGTGGCGCTATACCCGCCACCCCAATTATTTCGGCGACTTCACCGCCTGGTGGGGCATCTTCATCGTCGGCATCGCCGCCGGCGCGCCGTGGTGGACGGTGGTGGGCCCGCTGTTCCTCAGCTTCACCCTCACCCGCTGGTCAGGCGCGCCGTTGCTGGAACACAGCCTGAAAAAGCGCCGGCCGGGCTATGAAGACTATATCCGTCGGACGTCGGGTTTCTTCCCGCTGCCGCCGAAGAAGGACTGAACCTCAGGGCCGACCGATCGCCCGTTCGAACAGCCAGACCCGTACCGCGCTCGACAGATTGGTGGTGCGCGCCTCGTCGATTTCAGCCACCAGCGCTGCCAGCGATTTTCCATCGCTGGCCGCCGCCTCGTTCAAGGCCTGCCAGAAGATCGGTTCCAGGGTCAGGCTGGTGGAATGGCCTTGGATGGTGAGGCTGTATTTCTTCGGGCTCATGGCTACTCACGGCAGGCGCCGCGGGCAAAGCCCGCGGCTTACGTCAAAGCGGTTCGGCTGGCTTGAGCGCCAGCCGCCCGCCCGGCCGCACTTGCACCTGTCTGTGCGCGTCCCACGTGCCAGAAACAGGCAAACGTGGGCGCCGCGCCTCAATACATGTGCTGCCCGCCGTTGACCGACATGGTGGAGCCGGTGATGAAACCGGCGTCCTCGCTCACCAGAAACGCCACGGCCCGCGCAATCTCACTGGCCTGGCCCAGCCGGCCGACCGGGATCTTGGCAACGATCTTGGCCAACACCTCAGGCGGCACCGCGGAGACCATGTCGGTATCGATATAGCCCGGCGCAATCGCATTGGCGGTGATGCCGAACTTGGCGCCTTCCTGCGCCAGCGCCTTGGTAAAGCCGTGGATGCCCGATTTGGCGGCGGCATAGTTCACCTGGCCATATTGCCCGGCCTGGCCGTTGATCGAACCGATCTGCACGAACCGGCCGAAACCGCGCTCTTTCATTCCGGCAAACGTTGCCTTGGCCATGTTGAAACAGCCGCCCAGATTGACGCGGATCACCTCGTCCCACGCGTCCCAGCTCATCTTCATCAGCGTGCCGTCGCGCGTGATGCCGGCGTTGTTCACCACCACATCGATGGGGCCCAGCTCGGCCGCCACGGCAGCGCAACCCTGAAGGCAGGCCTCGTGATCGGCAACATTCCATTTGTAGCTCTTGATGCCGGTCTTTTCGGTGAAAGCGCGCGCCTTGTCGTCGCTGCCGCCATAATTGGCCGCCACCGTGAAGCCCTTGTCGCGTAGCGCAATGCTGATCGCCGCGCCAATGCCGCGCGTGCCGCCCGTAACCACTGCTACCCTTGCCATATGCCGCCCATCCCTTCGTTCCCAAGACTCCAACCGACGCCTGTTCAATTTGCAGGCTTGGCCAGCATCTTGGGCCGGATTTGCAGCCGATTCAATGGGGCTTTACAACCAACCGGCCAGTTCGCGGCGCACAATATTCTCCAGCATGGCCATGCCGGTGTCGCTGTCATTCAGGCAGGGAATATAGGCAAAGTGCGTGCCGCCGGCCTCGATGAACTCGTCGCGGCCTTCCATTGCCACTTCTTCCAGCGTTTCAAGGCAATCGGCGGCAAAGCCGGGGGACACGACAGCGATTTTCTGTACGCCTTCCTTTGGCAAGTTCAGCAGCGTGTCGTCGGTATAGGGCTTCAACCATTCGGCACGGCCAAAGCGCGACTGGAACGTCACCTTGACCTTCATCCCCAGCGCTTCACCCAGCAGACGGCCGGTTTTCATGCACTGGCAATGATAGGGGTCGCCCGCTTCCAACGTGCGCAGCGGCATGCCGTGGAAACTGGTGAGGATCAGATCAGGCACGAAATCCAGCTTGGCAACACCATCGCGGATCGATTGCGCCAGCGCGGCGATATGATCGGGATTGTCGAAATAGGGCGCCATTGTGCGCAGCGTTGGCTGCCAGCGCATGTCCATCAACGCGCGGGCGGCATCATCCACCACCGTGGCATTGGTGGCCGCCGAATATTGCGGATACATCGGCGCCAGCAGGATGCGATCACAGCCGGACTGCATCAGCGCCGCCAGCCGTTCAGCGATGCTGCGCGTGCCGTAACGCATGGCCCAATCCACCTGCACGGCCGCCCCCAGCCGCACCTGCAGCGCGGCGGCCTGGCGCTTGGTATACACCGTGATGGGGGAGCCTTCGTCCATCCACACCTTGGCATAATTGGCCGCGGTGGTGCGCGGGCGGATGTTCAGAATCAGCAGGTTGAGGATCGGCCGCCACAAGATCTGCGGAATCTCGATCACACGGCTGTCCGACAGGAACTCGCGCAGGAAGCGCTTCACCGCCGGCACATCAGGTGCATCGGGCGAGCCGAGGTTGACCAGCAGCACGCCGATCCGCCCAGCTTTCACCGGCTTGTGATCGGCCGGCAGCGCGACCGGCGGCAGGATCAGCGGCGGCAAGCCGTGAGGCGCGGTCACAGAAAATTCCTCATGCGGCGAAGAAGGGCAGATTGCGCCAGCGCTTGGCTGTCGCTGCAAACAGCGCATTGGCGACAGCCGGCGCGATCGGCGGCGTGCCGGGCTCGCCAATGCCGCCGGGATCAGCATCAGACGCGATGATGCGCGTTTCGATTTCAGGACAATCGACCATGGTGACAAGCGGATAGGCGTGAAAGTTGGTCTGCACCACCTTGCCAGCGTCAAAATCGATGCGGCCAAAAAGCGCGGCAGACAGGCCATAGATGATGCCGCTTTCGATCTGCGCCACCACCGTATCGGGATTGATCACCCGCCCGCAATCCACCGCCGCCCACACGCGTGTCACCCGCGGACGCTGACCGGGAATGGCTTCCACCTCGGCAATCTGCGCGACGATGCTACCGAAACTTTCCACCAGCGCGATGCCGCGGCCCACTGCCGGATCGGTCGGGCCATCACCGCCGTCGCGGCCGAGCGGCCCGCCCATTTCCAGCACCGCCTGCAACACGGCAGCGTGGCGCGGCTTGTCCTTCAGCATGGCAAGACGGAATGCGGCGGGATCAACGGCAGCCGCGATCGCCAGCTCATCCACGAACGATTCGACAATGAAGCCGGTGAAACTGTGGCCCACGCTGCGCCAGAACCCCAGCGGCGCAGCGCAATCAGCGAGGCAATGCTGCACGCGGATATTGGGGATGGCATAGGGCAGTTCCACCGCGCCTTCGATGGCGCCGGCGCCGGCCGATGGACTGCCCATCATGCTGCCAATATTACGCCCCGAGAACGCCGCGCCAACATCCGGCACGGCAATCGCCGCGTTCCAGCCGATGATGCCGCCGGGCGCCGCCTTGCCATGCAAGCGCGCCGCCACGGCCGGGCGGAACATGTCGTGGGCGAAATCCTCTTCGCGGCTCCAGATCAATTGCACCGGGCGCCCTGCGGCGCGGGCGATCAGCGCAGCCTGGGCGCAGGCATCGCCTTCCACCTTGCGGCCAAAACCGCCGCCGATCAGCGTGGGGTGAATGATCACATCGTCACTGCCCAGCGCACGCGAAACCGCGCGGGCAGCCAGGCTGGCGCTTTGCGTTGGCGCCCAGATTTCGGTGCGGTCGTCCACCACGCGGGCGGTTGCCGTCATCGGTTCCAGGCAGGCGTGGGCGAGGAAGGGCAGGCTGTATTCGGCCGTCAGCACGCCGCGCTGCAGCGCCGCCGCCACATCGCCTTCGTCGCGAACCACTTCGCCCACCGTGCCCTTCGGCCCGAACGGCTTGCCATCTGCGGCCAGCGCACCACGCACCGCCGCGATCTGCCAGGGGCCGGGCGGGTCCTTGCCTTGCTGCCATTTGATCGGCAGCGCCGTCACCGCCTTGTGCGCGGCAAACCAATTGTCGGCCACGCAGGCAACAAAGCCAGCCTCCTCCACCAGCGTCACGCCGGGCGGCAGCGCTTGCTTGCCCAGCGGCGCCGGCGTGGCGCCCAGCGGCCCCTGCGCGATGGCGGCAAAGCCCATGCCGGGCAGCCGCACATCGATGCCGAATCTCGCCGAACCATCAACCTTGGCCGGAATGTCGAGCCGCAACACCGGCTGCCCGGCGAGCTTGCGCACCGTGCGCAGCGTCGGCTCCTCCGGCGCATCGTCGGGATCAAGATCGGCGATGACGTCGTGGAAGGGCAGGCGATTGGCCTTGTAGATCACGAAGCCACCAGCGGTATCCACCTCGGTCCAATCCACCTGCCAGCGGCGGGCAGCGGCCTTCACCAGCATCTCGCGTGCCGTGGCTCCGGCCGCGCGCAGCGGCATTTCCCAGGCGCGCACGCTGTTGGAACCGCCGGTGATCTGGAAATCGAGGAAACGCGCGACGCGCTGGCCCGCACCCATGATCAGGCTGCGCATCGGTTCCGATTGGCCTGCCGCGGCGCCCAGCGCCAGGCCGGGATTGGCATAATCCGGGCCCAGCGGCGCCGGCTCCACGCCCACGGTCTGCCAATCGGCGCCCAGTTCATCGGCGATGATCTGCGCCAGCGCCGACCAGATGCCCTGGCCCATCTCCGCCTGCGCCACCGCCACGGTGATGCGGCCATCGGCACCGATCTTCAGATAGGCATTGATCAGGGTTTCGTCCGGCCCCGCCGTCCAGTTGATCCGGGCCGCACGCGGCCACACCGCCCAGCCGATGGCCAGGCCAGTGCCGGCCGCCGCCGCAATCAGCAGATTGCGACGGGTAAGGCCGTTCTTGCGCGGGGCGGGTTTCATGCTCAGGCCAATTGCCCCAGCAGATGTTCGGCTGACGACACACCGAACGCGCCGGGCGGTTCGATGTTGAGCTCGGCCACCTTGCCGTCACGCACGATCATCGAAAAGCGCTGGCCGCGGATGCCCATGCCATAGGCGCTGCCGTCGAAGGTGAGGCCCAGCGCTTTCGAAAAATCGCCATTGCCATCGGCGATCATCGTCACCTTGCCATCGGCGTGGGCCGATTTGCCCCAGGCCGCCATCACGAAGGCATCGTTGACCGACACGCAGACGACCTCATCGACGCCGTTGCGCAGAAAGGTTTCGGCATGTTCGACATAGCCAGGCAGGTGGCGGGCCGAACAGGTGGGGGTGAAGGCGCCGGGCACTGAGAACAGCGCCACGGAACGGCCGCCGAACAGATCGGCCGTCGTCACCGGGGCCGGGCCATCGGCGGTGGCCTTCACAAGGGTCATCGCCGGAATCGAATCACCAACCTTGATCGTCATGGGGGTTTCTCCGTTGGAGCGCAAAACTGCTCCGCTGTCCTAGCCTTGGCCCCCTCACACGTCCAGCGCATGTGCTTGCGAGCCCAGCGCGCGTGCTTGCAACATTGTCGGCCGTCCAGCGCCGGCCTATGGTGGCGGGCGTGGAAACCCCGCCATTTCTTTCTGGCCAGCTGCTGCTGTCGATGCCCGGCATTGGCGATGACCGGTTTGACCGCACGGCAATCGCCATGTGCCTGCACGATGAAGGCGGCGCGCTGGGCCTGGTGATCAACCGGCCGCACCCGGATCTGCGGCTGCACGCGCTGTTGGCCCAGCTCGACATCGATACCAGCGTGGTGCCCGATGCCCCGGTGCTGGAAGGCGGCCCGGTCGAACCCGGCCACGGTTTCGTGCTGCACGAGGCGGACTATGCTGCATCCGGCACGATCAGAGTTGGCAATGCCTGGGCCTTCACCTCCACGCTCGACGTGCTGCAGGCGATCGCGCGCGGTGCTGGCCCCAAACGCTGGCACATGGTGATGGGCTATGCCGGTTGGGGCGCCGGCCAGCTCGACATGGAAATGCGCCAGCACGGCTGGCACCTCGCCCCCGGTGACGCCACGATCGTGTGGGACACACCGATCGAAAAACGCTGGGAACGCGCCTTTGCCCTGACCGGGGTGGCGGTGGCCAACCTGTCAGCCACACCGGGCAGAGCCTAGCCCATCAGGCGCCGCGCCGAAACGCGGCTCACCCCATCAGGCGCCGCGCCGAAACGCGGCTCACCCCATCACGCGCCGCGCCGAAACGCGGCTCACCCCATCACGCGCCGCGCCGAAACGCGGCTCACCCCATCACGAACGCGTTCAGCTTGTTGCCATCCGGATCGCGGAAATAGCCAGCGTAAAAGCCGGAATCGCCGCGCGGACCGGGTGGGCCTTCATCGGTGCCGCCATGGGCCAGGGCGATGGTGTACAGCCGGTCGACCTGGGCCTGGTCCTTCGCTTCAAACGCCACCATCACGCCATTGCCCACGCTGGCCGCATTGCCGTCGAACGGCTTCGTCGCGGCGATACCGGCCGCGCCGCCGGGCGTGCCCCAGGCGATGAAATTGTCGAACTCCATCATTCGGCCCACGCCCATCTCGGCGGCAATCGCATCATAGAATCGGGCAGCAACACCCAAATCATTGGTGCCCACGGTTACATAGCCAATCATGTTCATGCTCCCTTGGTTGCGGAACGATCAGAACGTAACAAGAACAAATCCGAGTCGGCAAGCAGATTCCGCCCGCAGGGTTGCGTGCCTCAGGCCAACAAGCTATGGCGCGCCCTTCGCATGAACCGAACGGCCTGGCTGAAGGGCTGCCATGGCCGTTTTTGATGCGTCTTTAAAAGGAGACCGAAATGCCCAAGATGAAGACCAAGAGCGGGGTCAAGAAGCGCTTCAAGATCACCGCCACCGGCAAGGTGAAGCATGGCGTGGCCGGCAAGCGCCACCGCCTGATCAGCCACAACGCCAAATATATCCGTCAGAATCGCGGCACCGATGTGCTCGCCAAGTCCGATACCGCCCGGGTGCATGCCTGGGCGCCGTACGGCCTGAAGTAAGGGAGGACACCGATGCGTATCAAACGTGGTGTAACCACCCGCGCCAAGCACAAGCGCATTCTCGACGCCGCCAAGGGCTTTTACGGCCGCCGCAAGAACACCATCCGCATCGCGCGGCAAGCGGTGGAAAAGGCCGGCCAGTACGCCTATCGCGATCGCAAGGTAAACAAGCGCAATTTCCGCGCCCTGTGGATCCAGCGCATCAACGCCGCCGTGCGTGAAGAAGGCCTGACTTACAGCCAGTTCATGAACGGCGTGAAGATCGTTGGCCTGCAGATCGATCGCAAGGTGATGGCCGATCTGGCCATGAACCAGCCGGCAAGCTTTACCGCCATCATCGGCCAGGTGAAGGCGGCGCTGGAAGCCAAGGCCGCCTAACCCGCGCCTGCGACAGCACCGAAATGGAAAGGGCGCTCCGGCATCGGTCGGGGCGCCCTTTTTCGTTTTCGATTCAACCGTTTGTTAACGTTAATCAGTTAACGTAGTCCCCGAGTGGTCAGATTATTGGGTTTGGCCGCCGCCAATTCGGGGAATTTATTCATGATCACAACGCGCCTGCTGCCGCTTGCAGCCCTTCTCGCCACTTTCGCCACACCGGCCGCGGCCGTCACGCTTTCGACGCCGCTGCTCGCCGGGAACGGCCAGGCCGGCATCATGTTCGATCTGGTCGCCGGCGGCCAGGCCCTCACCATCACCGGCGGCGCCCTCAGCCTTGATGCCGGCAGCCACTCGGTTGAAGTTTACACCCGTTCCGGTACGGTCGTGGGCAACCTCGGGCCGACGGGCTGGACACTGATCAGCACCATCAACGGCGTTGCCGGCGGCGGTGAAGGCACCCAGACCTTCTTCGATTTCGCCGATTTCGCCATGGCTGCCGGCTCGACCACCGGCATCTATTTCAATGTGCTGGCGGGCACGCCGGTGAACTACACCAACGGTGTTGCTGTCGGCGGCGTGGTGGCGTCTGATGCCAATCTGTCGATCCGGTCGGGCTTTGGCCGCGGCTCTGCGTTTGGCGGTGATTTCTCGCCGCGCAACTTCAATGGCAGCATCACCTACACCATCGGCGCTGGCGCCGTTCCGGAACCGGCCAGCTGGGCACTGCTGCTCGCCGGCTTCGGCCTCACTGGCGCCGTGGCCCGCCGCCGCCGCACGGCCGTTTCTGCCTGAACCTTCTGCAATCGCGAAACGCCGGGTGCCCCAAGCGCCCGGCGTTTTTCTTTGTGTGGCGCGCAAGTCTTGCGTCGAACAGGGGGCTGGCTTAACCGCTGCTGCCCATGAGCATCGATCAACTGCACACCGAAACCCTCGCAGCCATTGAAGCTGCCGCCACGCCTGAGGCGCTGGAAGCCGTGCGGGTGGCCGCCATGGGCAAGCAGGGCAGCATCACCGCCCTGTTGAAGACGCTGGGCGGTATGAGCCCCGACGAGCGCGCCGTGAACGGCCCGGCCTTCAACGGTCTGCGCGAAACCGTTACCGCCGCGCTGGCCGCGAAGAAATCCGCGCTGGATGAGGCCGCGCTGAACGCCAAGCTGGCCGCCGAGCAGCAGGACATGACCCTGCCTGTCGCCTTGCCCGCCACCGGCAGCATTCACCCGGTGAGCCAGGTGATGGACGAACTTGCCGAAATCTTCGCCGATCTGGGCTTCGCCGTCGCCGATGGGCCGGAGATCGAAGACGACTGGCACAATTTCAGCGCGCTCAACATTCCGGAAAGCCACCCGGCGCGGGCGATGCATGATACCTTCTACATCGATGGCCAGCCGACCATGGTGCTGCGCACGCACACATCGCCGGTACAGATCCGCACGATGATGAGCCAGAAGCCGCCGATCCGCATCATCGCGCCCGGCCGCGTCTATCGCAGCGATTCCGATGCCACCCACACGCCGATGTTCCACCAGATCGAAGGCCTGGTGATCGACAAGGGCATCACGCTGGCGCACCTGCGCTGGACGCTGGAAACCTTCATCAAGGCGTTCTTCGAGGTTGATGACGTGGTGCTGCGCTTCCGCCCGTCGTATTTCCCGTTCACCGAACCGTCGGTGGAGGTCGATGTCGGCTACAACAGCAAGACCGGCAAGCCGGCCGGCGCTGGCCAGGTTGATAAATGGCTGGAAGTGCTGGGCAGCGGCATGGTGCATCCGCGCGTGATCGAAGCGTGCGGGCTCGACCCCAATGAGTGGCAGGGCTTTGCCTTCGGCACCGGGGTCGATCGCCTCGCCATGCTGAAATATGGCCTGACCGATCTGCGCGCCTTTTTCGATGGCGATATCAAGTGGCTGAAGCACAACGGTTTCTCGGCCTTTGACCTGCCCTCCATTTCTGCTGGAGCCGTCTCGTGAAGTTCACCCTGTCCTGGCTCAAGGACCACCTCGACACCAATGCCAGCGTCGAAGAAATCGCCGCCGCGCTGACCGGCTGCGGCCTCGAAGTGGAAGGCATCGAGAACCCGGCCGAACGCTTGAGCGCCTTCACCATCGCGCATGTGCTGACCGCGGAACGCCACCCGCAGGCCGACAAGTTGCAGGTGTTGAGCGTCGATACCGGCAGCGGCGAAGCCATGCAGGTGGTGTGCGGCGCCCCTAACGCGCGGGCCGGCATGAAGGGCGTGTTCGGCGCGCCCGGCACCTATGTTCCGGGCAGCGGCATCACGCTGAAGGTGGCGGCGATCCGCGGCGTCGAATCGAAGGGCATGATGTGTTCCATGCGTGAGCTGGAACTGTCGGACGAGCATGACGGCATTATCGCCCTGCCCGACGATGCGCCGGTGGGCGCGCGCTATGTCGATTGGGCCGGGATGAACGATCCGGTGTTCGATATCGCCATCACGCCGAACCGGCAGGAGTGCCTGGGCGTGCTCGGCATCGCGCGCGATCTGGCGGCGGCCGGCATCGGCACGCTGAAGGCGCGCAGCATCGCGCCGGTGGCCGGCAGCTTCCCGATGCCGCGCCCGATCACGATTGAAGACGCCGAGGGCTGCCCGGCCTTCGCCGGCCGCATCGTGCGCGGCGTGAGCAACGGCGCCTCGCCAGACTGGCTGCAGCGCCGCCTGCGCGCCGTGGGCCTGCGCCCGATTTCGGCGCTGGTCGATATCACCAACTTCCTGAGCATCGATTCGGGCCGCCCGCTGCACGTTTATGACGTGGCAAAATTGAGCGGCGGCCTCACCGCGCGCCGTGCCCGTGCCGGCGAAAGCGTGCTGGCCTTGAACGGCAAGACCTATGCGCTCGACGAGACAATGACCGTCATCGCCGACGATTCCGAAGTGCACGACATCGGCGGCATCATGGGCGGCGAGCATAGCGGCTGTTCCGAAACCACCACCGAAGTCCTGATCGAAGCGGCGTATTTCACCCCGGAACGCATCGGCACGACCGGCCGCGCGCTCGGCATCAACAGCGACGCCCGCGCCCGCTTCGAGCGCGGCGTTGATCCGCTGTTCGTCATGCCTGGCCTTGAACTGGCCACCCAGATGGTGCTCGATCTGTGTGGCGGTGAAGCGTCGGAAATGGTTGTCGCCGGCCAGATTCCCGACACCAACCGCAGCATCGCCTATCGCCCATCGCGCGTGCTCGGCCTCGCCGGGCTGGACGTGGCCGAAGACGAGCAGGCCGCTATCCTCACCCGTCTCGGCTTTGGCGTGACGCAGGGCGACACGTGGCAGGTTTCCGTCCCGTCATGGCGCCGCGATGTCGATGGCGAGGCCGATCTGGTCGAGGACGTCGTGCGCATCCACGGGCTCGACAAGGTGCCGGCCACGCCACTGCCGCGCGCCGAAGGTGTGGCCTTGCCCACCGCGACGCCGCTACAGCGCACCCAACGCCGCCTGCGCCGTGTGCTGGCCAGCCGTGGCCTCGATGAAGCCATCACCTGGAGCTTCCTGCCACCTGCCCACGCCAATGCGTTTGGCGGCGCGGCGTACTCCCTCGCCAACCCGATCTCCGCCGACATGGCCGCCATGCGCCCCAGCCTGTTGCCCGGGCTCCTGTCGGCCGCCGCCCGCAACATGGATCGCGGCACTTCATCCGTGCGCCTGTTCGAACTCGGCCAGCGTTACCTCGCCGACGCCGAGCGGCCGACCGCGGCCATCATGATGGCCGGCGAAGCCCGGGGGCGCGACTGGCGCTCCGGCCCGGCGACCAAGCCCGACGCCTATGACGCCAAGGCCGAAGCGCTGGCCGCACTCGCCGCACTGGGCGCGCCCGTGCAGCGCCTGCAGGTCGTCGCTCCGGCGGACGGCTGGTGGCATCCGGGCCGGGCGGGCCGGCTGGTGCTGGGCAAGGTGGCATTGGCCGATTTCGGCATCATCCACCCCCGCACCTCGGCGCAGTTCGACGTGAAGGGGCCGGTGGCCGCCATCGAACTCTATCTCGATGCCCTGCCGCCGCGCAGCCGCAAGCGCGAGGCTTGGGCGCCCAGCCCGCTACTGCCGCTCAGCCGCGATTTCGCCTTCGTGGTCGATGCCAGCCTGCCCGCCGACAGCCTGTTGCGCGCGGTGGCCGGTGCCGACAAGGCACTGATCGCCGGCGTCAGCCTGTTCGATCGCTACAGCGGTCCCGGCATCGAACCGGGCAAGCTCAGCCTCGCGGTGGAAGTCACGTTGCAACCCGCAACCGCCACCCTGACCGAAGCCGACATCGAAGCGGTATCGGCCAAGGTCATCGCGGCCGCCGCCAAGCTGGGGGCAACGCTGCGCGGTTGATTGCAGGCCTGCCCGCCATCCCGTATGAGAAGGCGTGCGGGCACCCTGGCCCCGCGTTATGTGCCCGGAGCCGATGGCCCCCTTCCCCTGGCTGGACGCCGCGATCATCGCTGGCCTGATCCTGCTCAACGGCTTTTTTGCCATGTCGGAACTCGCCATCGTCTCGGCCCGGCGGCCGCGGCTGCGCGGACTGGCTGAACGGGGTTCCAGCGGTGCCCGCACCGCGCTGGCGCTGGCCGAGGATTCGAACCGCTTCCTGTCGGGCGTGCAGATCGGCATCACTTTGGTGGGCATCATAAACGGTGCCTATTCCGGTGCCACGCTGGCGGTGCCGGTGGGCGATCGGCTGGCGCTGTGGTTTGGCCTGCCGGCGCATCTGGCCGAAGAAACCGGCTTTGCCGTGGTGATCGTGATCGCCACCTATCTGTCGCTGATTGTCGGCGAACTCGTGCCCAAGCAGTTCGCGCTGCGCAGCCCCGAAGCCATTGCCGTGCGGGTCGCGCCGATCATGGTGCTGTTCGCGCGCGTCACCACGCCGTTCGTGTGGCTGCTCGACCGGTCAAGCCATTTCGTCTTCCGCGTGCTGGGCCAGAGCCGCGAGGGCGACCAGACGGTGACGGAAGAAGAGCTGCGCTCCGTCGTGGCCGAAGCCACCACCGCCGGCGTGATCGACGCCGAGGAAAGCGACATGATTTCCGGCATCATGCGCCTGGCCGATCGGCGGGTGCGCGGCGTGATGACACCGCGCGGCGAAGTCGAATGGATCGATGCCGATGCCGATGAAGCCGTGGTGCGCGCGCGCCTCGCGGCCACCCCGCACAGCCGCATCCTGGTGGCGCGCGGCGGCGTGGACAACATCATCGGCGTGCTGCAGGCGCGCGACGTGGTGCAGGCGCTGATCGAAGGCAAGCCGCTTGATCTGGCGGCGCTGGCGCGGCAGGCACCGGTGCTGCCCGACGTGGTGGATGCCGTCGAAGCGCTCAATGCGCTGCGCGATGCCGATATCCCGATGGCGCTGGTGCATGATGAATATGGCCATTTCGAAGGCATTGTGACGCCGTCTGACGTGCTGTCGGCCATTGCCGGCGCCTTCCGCAGCGATGTTGATGATCATGATGATCCGCCCGCCGTGGAGCGTGATGACGGCAGCTGGCTGATATCAGGCGCGCTGCCGGTGGATGAACTCGCCCACCGGCTGGGCGTGCCACTGCCCGAAGACCGCGATTATGAGACTGTGGCGGGCCTGGCGCTGGAACAATTGCGTCACCTGCCGCAAACTGGCGAGAAGTTCCGAGTGGGACCGTGGCAGTTCGAAATCATCGACATGGATGGCCGCAAGATCGACAAACTGCTGGCCAGCCGGGGGAGTAACGGAGGGGCGGCATGAAACTGATGGCGTTACTGATGCTGGCACAGGCCGTGATCGCCGCCACACCGCCACAGCCGAAGAAGGTGATTCTGGATCAGGACGCCTATCCGGAAGCCGCCCGCGACGCCGGGGTGGAAGGCGATATCGCCTTTGATCTGGCCATCGACGCCAAGGGCGTCATCACCGGCTGCACGGTGACCAAGGGCGCCGATCAGCCCTTCAATCTTGCTGCCGATGCCTGCGCGCTGGCCAGGGCCAATTGGAAGTTCCTGCCGGCACGCGATGAGGCTGGCAAGAAAGTGCCGGGCACCGTGCATTATGCAATCGCCTTCCGCATTTCCCGGCGCTGTCCACCGCCCGATGGGCAGACGGTCTGCGTGTTTCTCTAGAGCGGCTTTCGATCAATATCGGCCCGCCCCGCAAGGGGTCGCGCCTTGGCGCAATGACGGCGATTCAGGTTGGTCGAAAGCCGCTCTAGGCCGGGCGATAAGCCAGCGCCATCGCGCCGCCGCTGAAGCTCTGCGCGCTCACCAGTTGCAGGTCGAGCGGCTGGGGCAAGCCGGCGAACAGCGCCACACCGGACCCAAGCGCCACCGGGCAGACCATCAGCTGAAATTCATCAACCAGCCCGCTGGCAGCCAGTGCCTGCGCGAAAAGCGCGCCGCCCAGCACCCTGATGTCCCCACCGGGCTGCGCCTTCCAGTGCGCAATCACGTCGACCAGATCGCCGCTGGCGATGAAGGGGGCGGCCCACGATCCGTCGCCATCCGGCGCAGCCGGGCGGCTGCGGCTGAACACCAGCTTGGGCGTGGCATTCATCACGGCGGCAAACGGCGATTCAGCGGTGGGCCAGTACTGCGCCATGTCGCCAAAGGACCGGCTGCCCATGGCGATCAGGCCGGCCTGATCCAGTTGTGCGACGACCCAGGCATCGGTCGCATCATCCCCGCTGCGGAAGATCCAGTCCTCGTTGCCGGTGCCGCTGCTGACAAAGCCATCCAGCGACACGAACATGCCGAGGACGACACGGCGCGTCAGCGATTCAGCCCTGGCTCTTCTCGGTACCGGCATAAGGCGGAACCGAGGGCGCGCGTTCGTCAAGATTGACCCA
>JAIXQM010000094.1 GCA_027485735.1 Sphingomonadales bacterium
TTCAGCGCGAAACGGCGCGGGGCGGGGCGCTGAAGCAGGCGATCAACGATGCGGTTCGCAGGCGAGGCCATCACCATCGCCGTCCCAATCTGCCCGGTAATTTGGCTCATCTGCCCTGATGTTTTCATAGCCAGCCGCCCGCGCGTCGTTGCAACCGGAAAAGCGCCTGAACGGGCGCGGTTCGGGCCTCACCAGGGCAACCACTTCATTGACCGGCGCGACAGTGTCCCGAACAAGATTGGCCTGCTCGGAGGGCGGCATTGTCGCAAGCCAGCCGCCTCCACCGCCCAACAATATGCCAATAACAGCCAGCGTTGGCAGCGGCACGGATGATAATTCTTCGTTGCGTCGGCGTCTGGTCATGATGCGGAGCATGCACGACCAATCTTAAAGGCCAATTAAATCAGGCAGCCCACCCCGGCACGCAGGAACTCTGCCACCAGGCCGGGGTCGCGCTCGTCGGTGAGCCGGTTGGCGATTTCGCGGATGCTCATGCGTTCAAAACGTTCGGCACGCAGGCCGGTGAGTTCAGCCAAGCGGCGCAGCTGGCCGATGGAGAGGCGTTCGCCCAGCCGGCCACCCATGCACTGGGCCTGGCGCGGGGGCACGCCCAGTTCCGTCAGGTTGCTGGTGATGCGCTGGGCCGGGGTGGCGCAGGCGCCCAGCAACAGCGCGGCCATCAGTGCGGCAGATTTAGGCAGGGAGAGTTTTGCGGGCATCGGGCAATCGCCACCATGGGGTTTGCGGAGACAAGTGATGTTCGTGATGATAGCCGCCGAAATGAAAACAGGAGATTAATGAAATCAAGCCGCCAGCGCCAACACTGCGCGCCCGGTGCTGATCGGCAAACGGACTGGCTGAATGGCGGTGCGGCAGAAACGTGCCAAAGAAAAACAACTGCCCCAGCGCCAGCAGCGCCGGAACTGCCCAGAACACCGCAAAATTGATCAGGCTGGCTCCCAGCGCCATGTAGATGCAGGCGACCACGGTGATCCGCACCAATTGCATGTGAGTGTAGTAATTCCCGAAAAAGCGCAGGAACCAGCGGCCGGGCGCATGTGGAGCGTCGGCGTTGAAATCCGGATCGTTGTGGGTGCCAACATGGCGGTGATGGGCGAAATGGGCCGGAGCCATCTTGTCGTAATCAAGACCGGCATACAGCATCAGCGCCGCACGTCCGGCGGTGCGATTGCGCCCGCGGCGGCCCGGCGCGAACGCCCCGTGCATGCAATCATGGGCAATGATGAACAGGCCGGTCGACAACCAAGCCTGCACCAGCACCACGCCAACCAGCGCCAGCGGATGCCAGTTGGCCAGCGGCGGGCCAAAGATGCACAAAAAGTGCACGGCCAACCATGCCAGCACGATCAGCAGGCCCAGGCCTTGGCTGATTGTTCCATCGTGCAATGTCGCGGCAGGCTTGTGCATGGCAGGGTCAGTGCGGCAATATGGAGACGATGAAAAGTCCCTGCGTCATCGTAAACGGCTGGGGACATAGGAGTTGATGATGCAGTTTTGGCCGGGTATCGCCTATTTTCTCGGGGCGTTGGCGTTCATGGAGGGCGTGGCCTATGTCGGGCATCGCTGGGTCATGCACGGTTTCATGTGGAACCTGCACAAATCCCATCACGAACCGCGCCAGGGCCGGTTTGAAAAAAACGACTGGTTCGCCGTGATGGGTGCGGTTCCTGCAATCGCGCTGATCGTTTGGGGATCGCTGAACGGCTTCAACGCGGCGTGGTGGATCGGCATGGGCATCACCGGCTATGGTGCCATTTACGCGGGCTTTCACGATATCATCGTGCACCGCCGCCTGGCGCACAGCTGGAACCCGCAGGGCCGGTATCTCAAACGCATCGTGCAAGCCCACCGCCTGCACCATGTGGTGGAAACTCGCGACGGGACCGTCAGCTTCGGCTTCCTCTGGGCGCCGCCGATCCGCGAATTGAAAGCCAAGCTGGAAGCCGATGGCCGCGGCCGCATCCGAGCTTCGGCCAAAATGAAAGCCGAAATGGGCATGGTTGAAAATGCCGAGCACTGGGCGCGCTGAACGCAGCACCCGGGCTGGATCTGCCTAATCCGGCATCGTCCACAGACCTTCTCGGGCAGGCCCCGGCATCGGCCAGCGCTGCTTGCGCACCAGCGCATCGCCAAGCGCCAACGCCACAGCGCGAGCCTTTTCGACTTTCGTCGTCGAAACCCGCTGGGCCAACCCCTCCTCCTCCAGCCCGCGCACCTTGCGGCCGATGCCGCCATAGATGCGGGCTGCGGCCAGCACCGCCCAGGCGGCGCGGTTGCCCAGTGCCGAGGTGCCGAAGCGGGCTGATTCCTCATAGTCCTCGGCCTTGAACACCAACCGGGCGACCAGCCGCGACAGCTGCCGGCGGTTGCGTTCCAGCACGTAGCTGTCCGGCTCCAGCCGCACGCTGGCCAGCCAATCATCGGGGATGTAACGGCGGCCGTTCATCGCGTCTTCGACCACGTCGCGGGCGATGTTGTTGAGCTGAAAGCTCATCCCCAGATCACAGGCGCGTTCCAGCACCGCACGTTCGTCGGGCTTCACGCCCATCACGATCGCCATCATCACGCCCACGCAGCCCGCCACGTGATAGCAATAGGTGAGCGTATCATCGAAGGTGTGGAACGGCCGCGCTTCCATGTCGATGCGGAAGCCCTGGATGAGATCGCGCGGATAACGCGCCGGCATCCCCGTCTGCTGCACCACCAGCGCCAGCGCTTCGTAAGGCGTACCGGGCGTGGGGTTGCCGGCCAGCGCGCGTTCGGTTTCCCAATGCACTTCGGCCAGGCGTTCGGCCGGCGGGCGGCGATCGTCGTTGCGGCCCTCGCCCAGCACCTGGCCATCGATCACATCATCGGTGTGGCGGCACCAGGCATAAAGCAGCATGGCGCGGTCACGTGTTGGGCCATCGAACAGGCGGCTGGCCAGTGCGAAGCTTTTCGAACCGCGGGCGATGGCGGTGCGGGCATTATCAAGAACGTCGGACACGGCAAGGCTTCTGCCCGCCTGCGCCGCGCGGCGCAAGCGGGCTGAATGGCGGAGATCAGGCCGCCTTCTTGCCCAGCAGATCTTCCACCATCAGCTTGCCGGTGGCCTTGGCGCTGCCCACCACGCCGGGGATGCCGGCGCCGGGGTGCGTGCCGGCACCAACGAAATAGAGGTTGGACAGCACATCATCGCGGTTGTGGGTGCGGAAATAGGCGCTCTGCCACAGCACCGGTTCCAGGCTGAAGGCGCTGCCCTGGTGGGCAAACAGTTCGGTTTCGAAATCCTTTGGCGTCCAGGTGCGCATCGTCACCAGATCGCGCTTGAGATTGGGCAGCACGCGGCGTTCCAACGCGTCCAGAATCGAATCGGCGTACCGCGGGGCTTCCTTTTCCCAATCGATGTCCAGCTTGCCCAGATGCGGCACCGGCGACAGCACATAATAGGCGCCGTGGCCTTCGGGTGCGAGCGACGGATCGGTCATCGTCGGGTGATGCAGATACAGCGAGAAATCTTCCGGCAGCTCGCCGCCCTTGTAGATTTCGCTGAGCAGTTCCTTGTAGCGATGCCCAAACAGGATGGTGTGGTGCGCCACATCGGTGCGCACGCCCTTCAGGCCGAAATACAGCACGAACAGCGACGGCGAGAAGCTGCGACGCTTCATCTTGGCCGCCATTTCGGTGCCGCGCGGATGGCCGCCCAGCAGTTGCTGATAGGTGTTGACCACGTCACCATTGGAGCACACGGCATCAAAGCGCCCCGACCAGCCATCGGCGCAGCGCACGCCTGTAACGCGCCCGCTGTCGGCCATGATGACTTCCACCTTGCTGCCCATGCGCACGCTGCCGCCGATATCCTCGAAAAGCTTCACCATGCCGCGCACCAGCGAACCGGTGCCGCCGCGCGGAAACCAGACGCCCCATTTTTTCTCAAGCGCATGGATCAGCGCATAGACGCTGGACGTGCGGAACGGATTGCCGCCCACCAGCAGCGTGTGAAAACTGAATGCCTGACGCAGCCGCTCGTCCTCGATGTGGCGCGACACCATCGAATACACCGAACGGAAGGCTTCAAAGCGCATCATCTGCGGCGCGGCCTTGAGCATCGACTTGAAATCAAGGAACGCTTCGTGTCCCAGCTTTTCATAACCTTCGCGGAACACATTATCCGAAAATTTCAGGAATTCCTGATAGCCGACAACGTCTTTCACGTTGAGTTCGCCGATCTGGCGCAGCAGTTCCTTTTCGTCGTTGGAATAATCGAAAACCGTGCCGTCTTCCCACATCAGGCGGTAAAACGGCATCACCGGCATCAGTTCGACATAGTCCGACAATTTGCGGCCCGACAGCTCGAACAATTCTTCCAGGCAGGTCGGATCGGTGATCACGGTCGGGCCGGCATCGAAAATGAAGCCATCATCTTCAAATACATAGGCACGGCCGCCCGGCTTGTCGCGGGCTTCGACCAGGGTCGTCTGGATGCCGGCGCTTTGCAGGCGGATGGCGAGAGCCAGGCCACCAAAACCGGAACCAATCACTGCGGCGGTCGTCATTTTATGCCCAATTCATATTTGACTAGCGTACCCAGCGCCCGCAGCGGCGGGATGGGCGGCCGGCCGGAAAACACCTTCGGCCAATCATTCCAGCGATTGTCGGCGGCATAGAGCCGGCCCACCAGATCGTCTGGATGTTCATAAAAACGTTCCAGGATCGTGCGCCGTTCCTCGTCCTGCGCGGCGAGGAACAA
>JAIXQM010000166.1 GCA_027485735.1 Sphingomonadales bacterium
CGGCCGCGCAGTTCGTCGATCAGTTCCTCGATGCGCGCCGTGGCGATCGGATCGAGCGCCGAACAGGGCTCGTCCATCAGGATCACTTCGGGATCAACCGCGATGGCGCGCGCGATGCATAGCCGCTGCTGCTGACCGCCCGACATGGCGGTGCCGCTTTCGTTCAGGCGATCCTTGGCTTCGTCCCACAGGCCGGCGCGCTTGAGGGCGCTTTCCACGATCTCGTCCATGTCGGTCTTGGATCGCGCCAGGCCATGCAGGCGCGGGCCATAGGCGACGTTTTCATAGATCGACTTGGGGAACGGGTTGGGCTTCTGGAACACCATGCCGACGCGGGCCCGCAGCTGCACCACGTCCATACCGCTGGCATAAACATCCTGGCCATCCAGCTCGATGCGGCCTTCCACACGGGCGCCGTCCACCGTGTCGTTCATGCGGTTGAGGCAACGCAAGAAGGTGGACTTGCCACAGCCCGACGGGCCGATGAATGCCGTCACATGTTCGGCCGACACGTCGATGGACACATTCTTGATGGCCTGTTTCTGGCCATAGAAAACGTTGACGTCACGCGCCGTCATCTTGGGGACGTTGTTGTGACCAATGGCAGGATTCTGGTTCACCAGCGCCTCTCGAAACGGTTGCGAAGATATATGGCCAGGCTGTTCATGGCGATCAGCACCAGCATCAGCACCATGATGGCGGCAGACGTCTTTTCAACAAAGCCGCGCTGGACATCATCGGACCACAGGAACACCTGCATCGGCAGCACCGTGGCCGGCGACGTGAAGCCTTGCGGCACATCGGTGACAAAGGCGCGCATGCCGATCAGCAGCAACGGCGCTGTTTCCCCCAGCGCGCGGGCGATGCCGATGATGGTGCCGGTCATGATGCCGGGCAGCGCCAACGGCAACACATGGTGGAACACCACCTGGATGGGCGAGGCACCAATGCCCAGAGCGGCATCGCGGATCGACGGTGGCACCGCCTTGATCGCTACCCGCGACGCGATCACGATCACAGGCATGATCATCAGCGCCAGCGTGATGCCGCCGACCAGCGGCGCCGATCGCGGCATACCGGCAAAATTCAGGAAGAAAGCGAGGCCCAGCAAGCCAAAGATGATCGATGGCACGGCGGCGAGATTGTTGATCGACAGCTCGATGATATCTGCCAGCCGCCCCTTGGGGGCGAATTCTTCCAGCCACACCGCCGAAAACACGCCCAGTGGGAAAGCAATGGCGATGGTGACCGCCAGCGTGAGCAACGAGCCCAGCGCCGCGCCGCCGATGCCGGCCAGTTCCGGCTCGGTGGAATCGGCGCCGAACAGGAAGGTGGTGTTGAAACCGGTGCGCAGCAGGCCCTTGCCTTCAAGCCAGCGCCAATCGGAGACTTCGCGATCGGTCACGCCACGGCTTTCGGCAGGCGCGGCCAGATCATATTTGCCCTTGGCCAGCAGATCGATCGACGATCGCACCGGCACCCACAGACTGGCGCGCTTGCCCAGCAGGGCGGGATCTTCCATCAGGGCTTCGCGCAATTCCATCCAGGCCGCATCCGACAGCGTGTCATCGGCCGGGCCGAGCTGTTCGGCGGCCTTGAGCAGCAGCGCCTGATAATCGGCACGGGCCAGCAACGCCTGGCCTTGCGGGCCAGCCACAGCCGCCGGATCGACACCCAGCGTGGCGGCATCAAACTGCACATCAATGCGGGTTTCAGTGCGCTGGAACCCGGTCCAGCCGTCGCGCACGATGGTGAACAGCAGGAAGGCGAGGAAACTGGCGGCGATCACCAGCGCAGCAGCGCCCAGCCGGCGGAAATTGCGCTCGGCGCGATAGCGCGCGGCGATGCGCGATCGCATGGCCGGGGTCGCCCAGTCGGTGGGCTGGCGCTCGGCGATGGGCCCAGCGGGAGCGGCAACAGTCGCCATCACTCGTAAGCCTCGCGATAGCGCTTCACCACGGCGAGCGCATAGATGTTGAGGATCAGCGTCATCACGAACAGCACCAGCCCAAGCGCAAAGGCCGAAAGCGTCTTGGCGCTGTCAAATTCCTGGTCACCGGTGAGCAGCGCGACGATCTGGGTGGTGACAGTGGTGACGCTGCTGAACGGATTGGCGGTAAGATTGGCAGCCAGGCCCGCCGCCATCACCACGATCATCGTCTCACCAATGGCGCGGCTCACGGCCAGCAGCACGCCGCCCATGATGCCGGGCAAGGCCGCAGGCACCAACACCTTCTTCACGGTTTCCGATGGGGTGGCGCCCATGGCGAGGCTGCCATCGCGCATGGCGCGCGGCACGGCGGCCAGCGCATCGTCGGCCATCGAGGACACGAAGGGTATGATCATCACCCCCATCACCAGGCCGGCAGCCAGCGCACTGTCCGATGATGCATTGGTCATCCCCAGCGCCACGGCAAAGCTGCGCACCAGCGGCGCGATGGTGAGCGCGGCGAAGAAGCCATAAACCACCGTGGGCACCCCGGCGAGCAGTTCAAGGATCGGTTTCAGCCACTTGCGCACGCGCGGATCGGCATATTGGGTGAGATAGATGGCCGACATCAGGCCCAGCGGGATGGCCACCGCCATGGCGATGATGGCGCCGATGAAGATCGTGCCCCAGAACAACGGCACCGCCCCGAACGCGCCAGTGGAACCAACCTGATCGGCGCGGATCGCTGTCTGCGGGCTCCATGCCAAGCCGGTGAGGAATTCCACTGGCGACACCAACTGGAAGAAGCGGATCGATTCAAAGATCAGCGATAGCACGATGCCGAATGTGGTGAGGATCGCCACAACCGACGACACAAGCAGCAGGGCGCGCACTTGCGTTTCGACCCGGTTGCGGGCGCGGAAATCCGGGCGTAGTCGGCTCCAGCCCCACAGGCCGCCCATCGCCAGCAAGGCCACGGCCAGCGCGCCGGCGAGCAGATCGCCGTTGCTGCGCGCCGCTGCGTAAACCGGTGCCAGCCGCGGTGCCAGCGGATTGAAGGCTTGCGGTAGATCGCCGTTCACCAGCCCGCGCACTTCGTTCAACAGCGCTTCGCTGTCGTTGCCAGGCGCCGGGCGTTCAGCGGCAGAAAGACTACCCAGCACCTGGCCTTCGATCAGGCCTTCGCCCACGATGCCCCAGCCGGCCAGCACGATCAGCGCAGGCGCCAGCGCCAGCACCGCCACATAGGCACCGTGATAAACGGGGCGCGAATGCACAGCGTCCATGCGGCCGCCCGTCGCCGTCACCATGCGGTTGCCGCGGGCACGGCCGGCGAGATAGGCCAGGCCCGCCAGGCCAAGCACCAGCGCAAAGGCGATCAGCAGCCTCATTGCAGCCCACCTTCGTCCATCGCCGTCAGTTCACGGGCGGTCGCCTCGCCAGCACGGCGAATGGCTTCCGGCGCCGCCACCAAGCCTTTGCGGGCGAGATAGCCG
>JAIXQM010000148.1 GCA_027485735.1 Sphingomonadales bacterium
CGACCTATATCGTCAACCACGCGCTGCCGGCGATGGGCCTGCGCGGCAAGGATGAGCTGTACGAAGCTTGGGCTTCGTTGAGCACGGACAAAGGGCAGGGGGAATGAACGCGATGGCCAAGACCAAGAGCAGCGCGACCGGCCGCCTTGCCGGCAAGGTGGCGCTGATCACCGGGGCCGCCGGCAATCTGGGCGGCAGCATCGTGCGCCGTTACCTGGCCGAGGGCGCTACTGTGGTGATGAGCGGCCGCGATGCCGCGCGCACGCAGGCCGCGCTGGATGCCGCTGTTGCCGATGTGGGTGGTGCCGCCAGCATCGTGACGATGGATGGCGCCAACATCGAATCCGTGCGCGCCGGCATTGCCGACGTCGTCGCCCGCTATGGCCGCATCGATATCCTGGTCAATAATGCCGGATCAGCCGGACCGAAGCAGGTGCTGGGTGATCTGCCGCTGCTGCCTGAAGAACTGGAAGGCACGCCCGACAGCGAGACGGTGGGCGATGCTGCCCGCAACATCATGGTGGTGGCCTGGAATCTGGTGCGTGCCGCCGCTTCAGCAATGGGCGAAGGCGGCAGCATCATCAATGTCTCCACCATCTTCAGCCGCACCGATTATTTCGGCCGTGCTGCCTACACGGTGCCCAAGGCAGCGCTGAACATCCTTTCGAAGGGCATTGCGCGTGAACTCGGCACCCGCGGGATCCGTGTGAATCAGCTCTATCCGGGCCCGATTGCTTCCGAACGCATCCGCACCGTTTTTGCCGCCATGGACAAGCTGAAGGGCGACGACGCCGGCAGCACCGCCAATCACTTCTTCAACCTGATGGCGCTGGAACGCAGCGTGGGCGAGGACGCCAAGGCCAAGACCTTCCCGACGCCGGCCGATATTGCCAACACCTGCGTGTTCCTTGGCTCCGATGAGAGCGCCGCCTTTGCCGCTCATGATTTCGAAGTGACCCACGGCATGGCCGTGCCGCTGGAATCAAAGAGCGAATTTCTGCACCGGCCCGATCTGCGCGCCATCGATGGCGATGGCCACGGCATCCTGATCAGCGCCGGCAACCAGCTGGACGACGCGCTGGCCATGGCTGGGCTGTTTGCCGCGCAAGGCTCAAAGGTTTTGTTGGGTTTCCATGCCCAGGCGGCACTGGATGATGCCGCCGAGCGGCTGCCGGCCGGCGTGAAGGCGGTGCGCTTCCCGCGCCACGATCACATGGCAATGGATGCGGAACTGGCGCGCTTCACGGCGCACGTGGCGGCCATTGATGGCGCCATCATCCTGCCAACGCGTGGACCCGGCTATTTCACTGGCGCGCTCAATGAAGCCAGTGATGCCGCAGTCGAACGTTTCGTGGACGATGAACTGGAAGGTGCCATTGCGGTGGCCCGCACGCTCGATCGTTATTGGCAGCAGGGCCAGGATCTGCCCGGCGATCCGCGCGTGCTGTTCGTCACCAATCCGGATGATGGTGCCGGCAACGGCTGGGCCGATGTGGGCCGCGCCGCCATCGAGGAACTGCTGCGCGTGTGGCGCGATGAAGCCCGGGTCGCCGCCGCACAGGGCAAGACGCCCCGCCCGGTGTGGGGCAACCAGATCGTGCGCTTTGGCAATAATGAGCCGGAGAACCGCGATTTCGCTGCCGGCCACGCCGCCCGCCTGCTGCTGGGCGGCCGCCAGATCGAGCCGATCAACCTGTACATCCCGGCCAGCATCACCAGGGCCACCGGAGCCCGCCGTGCGCTGGCCGGCACGGCGGAAAACATCACCGGGCTGCATTTGGGCAAGGTGGCGCTGATCACTGGCGGTTCGGCTGGCATCGGCGGCGCATTGGCGCGTCTGCTGGCCTTGGCCGGTGCCAAGGTGATGATGGTTGCCCGCCGCGAATCCGAACTGGATGCCGCGCGCGAACGCATCGTGGGCGAATTGCAGGATATCGGATTCGCTGGCGTGGAGCGCCGCGTGCGCACGCTGGCCGGCATCGATGTCGCCGACATGAAATCGCTGAAGCATGCCGTTGACGAGACCGTGCGCGCTTTTGGCCGCATCGATTATCTGATCAACAACGCCGGTGTTTCGGGTGCCGAGGAAATGGCGGTGGACATGGGGGTGGAGAATTTCCGCCACACCCAATTTGCCAACCTCATCTCCAACTATGCCCTGATGCACATGGTGGTGCCGATGATGCGCAAGCAGGGTTCCGGCTATATTCTCAATGTTTCCAGCTATTTCGGCGGCGAGAAATATCTCGCTGTATCCTACCCCAACCGCACCGATTATGCTGTGTCCAAGTCGGGCCAGCGCGCGATGGTCGAATCCATGGCCCGCCACCTCGGCCCGGAAATCCAGATCAACGCCATCGCGCCCGGCCCGGTAGATGGTGATCGCCTCGCCGGCCTGGGCGGAAAACCCGGCCTGTTCGAGCGGCGCGGGCGGCTTATCCTGGAGAACAAGCGGCTGAACGCCGTCCACTCCGCCGTGATCAAGGCAGTGCGCGGCGGGGCGTCGGTGGCGCAGATCCTCTCGCGCCTGTCCCGCAACGACAGCGTGCAACTCTCCCACGATAAGTCCAACCCGCAGCCGCTGCGCGATCTAGCCTTGGCCTGCGCGCGCGAAGGTGATGAAAGCTGCTGCTGGGATCGTTTCATCCTCACGCCCGTGCTGGCGGCCAAGCTGCTGAAGCGGCTGCGGCTGGGCGGCTGGCTGATCGGCACCGACTGGCAGGCGCGCGATGAAGCCGACTGGCTGGTTCGCGTGCCGCCCGACGACATGCCGTGGCTGCCCGTCGCCCAGATCGGCCGCGAAGCCGCCAAGGTGCGCGGCGGCGTGCTTTCCCAGCTCCACCTCGGCAAGATGCCGACGGAGACGGAAGTGGCGCAGGCAACGGTATTCTTCCTGGCTGATCGTGCGGTGTCCGGTGAAACCTTCATGCCGTCGGGCGGCCTCAACGTCGAACGCTCGGCCACCGAACGCGAATTGTTCGGCAGTCCCAAGGCCGAACGACTGGCCCAGATGGGTGGCAAGACGGTGTGGCTGGTGGGCGAGCATCTCGCCGATTATCTGGGTGCCGCCGCACAGGGCTTCCTCAATTGCGACGTGGCGCGTGTGGTCCTGATCACCGCGAGTGCCGCCGGGGCGACAGCCATCAAGGGCCATATCGGCAGCGGTGCCGACCGGGTCGAATCGTTGCTCATCGACGGCGAGATTGAAACCGCGCTTGATGCAGCGCTGGCGACGTGGGGCCATCCCACCACCATCGTTTCGACGCCTTTGAAGGCCTTGCCCGATCAACTGTTTGATGCTGACAATCCGCTGGATGGCGATGGCTTTGC
>JAIXQM010000147.1 GCA_027485735.1 Sphingomonadales bacterium
AAGGTCAGCGGTACCGTGCCGGTGGCACCG
Organism: Sphingomonadales bacterium; assembly: GCA_027485735.1. Taxonomy (GTDB): domain Bacteria; phylum Pseudomonadota; class Alphaproteobacteria; order Sphingomonadales; family Sphingomonadaceae; genus Sandarakinorhabdus. The sequence continues at coordinate 31 of JAIXQM010000147.1, forward strand.
TGGCGCTGCTTGGCGATGATCACTTCAGCCAAGCCAAAGATTTTTTCCGCTTTCTCCCGCCACTTCATGTGCTTGTCCGCCTCTTCGGGATCGGGCTGTTTCAGGCCGTGATAATATTCCTCGCGATAGACGAACATCACGATGTCCGAATCCTGCTCGATGGTGCCGGATTCGCGCAAATCCGCCAGCTGCGGCCGCTTGTCCTCGCGGTTCTCGACCGCGCGGCTGAGCTGCGACAGCGCGATCACCGGCACCTGCAATTCCTTGGCAAGGGTCTTCAGGCCGCGCGTGATCTCCGAGATTTCCTGCACGCGGTTGTCGCTGCCGCTGGCCTTGGAGCCGGTCAGGAGCTGGAGATAATCGACGACGATCAGCCCGATGCCATGCTGGCGCTTCAGCCGGCGCGCTCGGGTGCGCAGCGCGGCGATGGAGAGGCCCGGCGTGTCGTCGATCCACAGCGGCAGCGCTGCGAGTTCGGTTGAGGCGCGGGCCAGCCGGGTGAAATCCTCGTCACTGATCTTGCCCATCCTCAGTGATTCGCCGTTCACTTCCGATTGTTCGGCCAGGATGCGGGTGGCGAGCTGATCGGCCGACATTTCGAGGCTGAAGAAGGCAACCGGTGCGCCGGAGGATTTTTCCGCCTCGATGCCCTTCGCCTTGTCCTGAGAGAAGCGCTGGGCACAGGCAAAGGCGATGTTGGTGGCAAGGCTGGTCTTGCCCATCGCCGGGCGGCCGGCGAGGATCAGCAAGTCCGATTTGTGCAGGCCCCCCATCTTTTCATTCAGGCCGGTGAGGCCAGTCGTGTAGCCCGACAGATGCCCGCCCGACCGCTTGGCCCGGTCAGCCTGCGCGACGGCTTCGCGTGCGGCCTCGAGGAAGGTCTTGACCGTGCCTTGCACTTCGCCGGCTTCTGCGACCTTGTAGAGTGCCATTTCGGCCGCTTCGATCTGGGTGATCGGCGTGATGTCGCGGCTGGTGTCGCTGGCTTCTGTCACCATCTCGCGGCCCACCCGGATCAGCTCGCGCAGCAACGCAAGATCATAGATTTGCTGGGCAAAATCCTTGGCCGCCAACAGCGCTGCACCATTCTGGGTCAGGCTGGCGAGATAGCCGGGGCCGCCCAGTTCGGCCATTGCCGGATCGGCTTCGAACATGGGCTTGAGGGTGACAGGCGTCGCTGCCATCGCCCGTGCCGACAAGGTGAGGATGGCGGCATAGATGCGGCCATGCAGCGGATCGGCGAAATGTTCCGCCTTGAGTTTGGTGATGACATCTTCCACCAGCCGGTTGTCGATCATCAACGCGCCGAGCAGGGCGGCTTCGGCTTCCAGATTTTGCGGCAAGGTCGCTGTCGCCGGGCCACCGTCAACAACACGAAGCGGGGTGATTGAAGGGGGGAGGCTGGCCATGCCCGCGTCATCGCGCAACGCCGCGGCAATGCCAAGGCGGCGCACAAATTTCGCGGTGGGCAGACCTGTGGACAAGCCGGGGATGGCGGGTGAACAAGTGGAGCCGCTTGCCGGGGCCTCCTACAATCGCGTAGAGCCGCGCCGTGAGCAACATTCCCGATTATCGTGGCCGTTCAGCGGCCCGCCTGGCCGCCGTGCAGGCCCTGTACCAGCTGGAGATGCGCGGCGAGACCGTGCCCAAGCTGCTGACAGAGTTCCACAACCACCGGCTGGGCCAGGAAATCGAAGGGGCAGAGTATCTTGCCGCCGATGAGCCCTTCTTCGACGACGTGGTCGCTGGCGTCGCCGCGCGTCAGGCCGAGCTGGATGAATTGATCAGCGGCGGGCTTGCCGAAGGCTGGTCGTTGAACCGGCTTGATCGGCCGATGCGGGCGCTGCTGCGGGCGGCGGTGTATGAGCTGGTGGCGCGGGCCGATGTGTCGGCAGCCACGGTGATCAACGAATATGTTGATGTCGCCCATGCCTTCCATGACGACAAGGAAGCCAAGTTCGTCAATGGTTTGCTGGATGCGGTCGCCCGCAAGGTGCGTGGCTGAGCGGGACTTCATCGCCCGCCTGATGGCGCCGCTGGCTGTGAGCCACGCCGCCCGTGGCCTGGCGGATGACGCCGCGGTATGGACCCCGCCGCTGGGCCGCAACCTGGTGTTTACGCACGACATATTGGCCGCCGGCGTCCACTATCTGCCCGGCGACCCGCCGTCCGATGTGGCGTGGAAGCTGCTGGCGGTGAACCTTTCCGATCTGGCGGCGATGGCGGCCTCGCCGGCCGGCGTGCTGCTGGGGCTGGGGCTTTCGGTGGCGGAGGACGAGGCCTGGCGCGAAGCCTTTGTGGCCGGGCTGGCCAGGGCATTGGAAACATTCAATGTTTCGCTGTGGGGCGGCGATACCGTTACTGGGCTGGATCGCGCCGTGCTGGGGCTGACGGCCGTTGGCTGGGTGGAGCCGGGCAAGGCGCTGGGCCGGGTCGGCGCGCAGCCCGGCGACCTTCTCTATGTGTCGGGCACGATCGGCGATGCCGGGCTTGGGCTGGCCGTGGCGCAAGGAAAAGCGCCTTTTGACAAGCAGTTGCTGAATCGCTTCCGCCGGCCCACCCCGCGTCTGGCGCTGGGCGCAGCGCTGGGCGGGGTGGCGACGGCGGGCATGGATGTTTCCGATGGCCTGCTGATCGATGCCGAAAGGCTGGCAGCCGCCAGCGGCGTGGCGTTGGAGATTGATCTGGATGCTGTGCCGCTGTCCCGCCCGTCGGCTGGGCTTGATGATCTGCTGGCCCGGGTCACGGCCGGCGATGATTATGAACTGCTGTTTTCGCTGCCACCCGGTGCCGGCCCGCTGCCGGCCGCTGCCGGCCCGGTGACGGCGGTTGGCCGCGTGCTGCCGGGCGCTGGCGTTTCGCTGTTTCATGCCGGCGCGCCGGTTCCGCTGCCCACCCGGCTGGGCTGGGAGCACGGCTGAGCCGCCTCACCCCCGCGCGATTTTCGGCACCAGATCCTTCAAGGCTGCCACCAGCCGGTCACAATCCGTCGCCTTGGTGAACAACCCCGGCGTCACCCGGACACAGGCGCCA
>JAIXQM010000001.1 GCA_027485735.1 Sphingomonadales bacterium
CCAGATCGCGTGCAGCACCCAATGCGCCCGACAGGTCGCGCAGCCCCGCCTCCAGCGCCAGCTGTGGGCCCGTGAGTGGCTGGAACAGTCGCAGTGCCGATCGCAGCCGGCGCAGGCTCGCCCGCGCCTGGTGCAGGGCTTCGCCGTCCAGCGCGGCCAGCAGTTGCGCCTCGTTGCGGCGATACTGGCCGAGGCAGGCGCTGACGACCGCGCGCAATACCGCATCGGTCCCACCCAGATCCAGCAGCCCTTTCCATTCGCGGCCCATCTGCCCTCACCCCGCACAATTCGCCGGGACAAGCATAAGCCGGATCAGTGGCCAGAAAACGCCATCAGACTGTGGGGGGTGATGCCGGCCTCGCGCAGCCGCTGGGCGCCGCCCAGATCGGGCAGATCGATGGCAAAGGCCGCCTGTGTCACAACCGCACCGCCGCCGCGCAGCAGTTGCGCCCCGGCAAGGGCAGTGCCGCCGGTGGCGATCAGATCATCAACCAGGCAGATACGACTGCCGGCCGGCACGGCATCATCGTGCATCTCGATGCGATCCTGGCCATATTCCAGCGCATAATTCACGCCGGTCACCCGGCCGGGAAGCTTGTTCTGCTTGCGCAGCAGGACCAGCCCCACCCCAAGTTCACGGGCCAGGGCCGCCCCGAAGATGAAGCCGCGCGCCTCGATCCCGGCGATCAGATCGGGCGGCGTGGTCAGGCTTGCGGCCATGCGGGCGATGCTGGCGGCAAATCCCGGCCCATCCAGCAGCAGCGTGGTGATATCGCGGAACATGATCCCGGGCTTGGGATAATCGGGAATCGTGCGCACCAGCGCCTTCAGATCATCGTTTGCTCTGTGGTCCATCATCAAACGCAGCTCCCCAAACGGCGGAAGGCGGCCACCCTGCCGGATGACCGCCTCCCTGCAACACGCGTTCTGCCAAATCAGGCCTTTTTGATGTCGGCCCACACCTTGCGGTACGACAGATAGCCCAGCCCGGTCATGATGATCAGGAACAGGATCACCGCCATGCCGGTTTCCTTGCGGTTTTCCAGCTTGGGTTCCGCCGTCCAGGTCAGGAAGGCGGTCACGTCCTTCGCATATTGATCGGTGGTCGCGGGCGAACCATCGGAATAGGTCACCTGGCCATCAGCCGCGAGCGGCGGCGGCATGGCGATGTTGATGCTGTGGAAATAGGGGTTGTAATACAGCGTGTCCGGCTTGGTCCAACCCTTCGGCACGTCATCGGAATAGCCGGTGAGGAGCGAATAGACATAGTTGGTGCCATCCGGGCGGGCCTTGGTCATTAGCGACAGATCGGGCGGATTGGCGCCGTTCTGTGCTGCGCGGGCAGCCGCTTCGTTGGCATAGACCAACGGGAATTTGTCGGCACCGGTTGCCTTGCGGGTCGTCGGTTCACCGTTCGAGTCGATCGCGGCCACGTCATATTCGGCGGAGATCGTCTTGATCTGGGCTTCGCTGTAACCCAGGTCAGCCAGATCGCGGAAGGCGACGCGGTTGATCGAGTGGCAGGCCGAGCAGACTTCCTTGTACACTTGGAAGCCGCGTTGCAGCTGGGCACGATCGAACGTGCCGAACAGGCCCAGATTGCCCGGGCCATTATGGGCCCATTCCATGTGCTTGGGATGCTTGTGGAGTTCCTTGGTCATGTCGGGCGAGGCCGCCTCGCGGGGAGCTATGGCTCCCCACAGGACGTTCACGACAAACAACAGGCCAACGGCAAGTGCGCCGAGACGGATCATGTATATGGCTCCTTATTCGGCCGGCTGCGCGATGGGCGCAGCGCCACCGCCACCTGACTTGCTGCCGTATTTGCCCAGCACGGCTTCCGAGATGGAACCCGGCAGCGGCTTGGTCTTCTCCAGCTTGGAGACGATCGGCAGGATGATCAGGAAATGGGCGAAATAATAGGCGGTGAGGACCTGGGACAAGCGCACCCAGGGTTCTTCCGCCGGCTTGCCGCCGCACACGCCCAGCACCACAGCCACCACCACGAACACCCAGAACAGCAGGCGGCTGAGCGGACGATAGTTGTTCGAGCGCACCGGCGACGTATCCAGCCAGGGCAGCAGGAACAGCAGCAGGATCGAAGCAAACATCGCGAGCACGCCCCACAGCTTGGCCGGCACGCCCAGGAAGTCGGTCGTGAAGGCACGCAGGATGGCGTAGAAGGGCCAGAAATACCATTCCGGCACGATGTGGGCGGGCGTCGAGAGCGGGTTGGCCGGGATATAGTTGTCGGGCTCACCCAGGCTGTTCGGCATGAAGAACACGAAGGCCGCGAAGAGGATCAGGTAGATCCCGAGACCGACGAAATCCTTGGCCGTATAATAGGGATGGAACGGCACGGTATCCGCTTCCGACTTCACGTCCACACCGGTCGGGTTGTTTGAACCCGGGATGTGCAGCGCCCAGACGTGCAGGATAATGACCCCGAACGTCACGAACGGCAGCAGATAGTGCAGCGAGAAGAAACGGTTGAGCGTGGCATTGTCCGGCGAGAAGCCGCCGAGCAGCAGGGTCTGGATGTAGGTGCCCACGACCGGGAAGGCCGAGAACAGACCAGTAATGACCTGTGCGCCCCAGAAGCTCATCTGGCCCCATACCAGCACATAACCCATGAACGCGGTGGCCATCATCAGCAGGAAGATGACGAGGCCGAGCATCCACAGCACTTCACGCGGCGGCTTGTACGAACCGTAATAGAGGCCGCGGAAGATGTGGATATAGACGACACCGAAGAAGAAGCTGGCGCCAACCGCGTGCATGTAGCGGATCATCCAGCCGCCGTTGACGTCGCGCATGATGTGCTCGACGGAATCAAAGGCGACGCGCGTGTCGGCGGCAAAGTGCATGGCCAGCACCACGCCAGTGATGATCTGGATCACCAGCGCCACACCGGCGAGCACGCCGAAATTGTAGAAAGCGTTCAGGTTCTTCGGCGTCGGATAACCCGGCCCCAAAGCATCATGAACGAAGCGGGCGAGCGGCAGCCGCTCGTCCATCCATTTGCCGACTTCGCTCGTCGGCTGATATTGTTTTGCCCAGGGAAAGCTCATGCTCTTGCTCCTCAGCCGATGGTTACAGCGGTGGGCGATTTGAAGGCGTACGGCGGCACTTCCAGGTTCTTGGGTGCCGGGCCCTTGCGGATGCGCGCGGCCGCATCATAGTGCGAGCCGTGGCAGGGGCAGAAATACCCGCCGAAATCGCCCTTGGCTTCACCTTCGGCTGCGCCCAGCGGCACGCAGCCGAGGTGAGTGCAAACACCCAGCGTGATCAGCCATTGCTCGCTGCCTGGCTTGGTGCGGTCTTCCAACTTCTGCGGGTCACGCAGAGTGGAAACGTCCACCTTCTTGGCATCAGCGATCTCTGCCGGCGTCAGGTGCCGGGCAAAGACCGGCTTGCCGCGCCAGCTGGCCTTGATGGCCTGGCCGGGCTGCACAGCCGACAGATCGAGATCGATCGACGCCAGCGCCAACACGTCCGCGGACGGGTTCATCTGGTTGACGAGGCTCCAGGCCACCGGCACGACGCCGGCGCCGGCAAAGGCCGCCGTCGCCACATAGAGAAAATCGCGGCGGCGTTCGCCACCGGGACCGAGATCTTCGGCAGTCGCCTGCCGCACTTCGCTAGCCATCTTGCCCCTTCCGGAATCTGATGCATGACCGGCAAGCCCTCAGCCTGCCCGCATGACGGGCCGGGATAGACAAGGCGATGCCGCAACGCAACGGAGAAAAGCCGCACACCCCCCGGACAAATTGGCGCGGTTATGACAATCCGGTAAGGTCCGTGGCCGAGCGCTGGCCACTGTAGGGGGTTTCGCGTCGCGAGAAGCCTGTCTAAAGCTTTGCCATGATCGAGCTTGATGACCAGCAGAAGGCCGCGCAGGCCTGGTTCCGTTCTCTTCGCGACAGCATCTGGGCGATGCTGGAACAGCTGGAGGATGAGTCCACCCTTCCCGGTGACGCGGGCCGCTTTGAAAAGCGCGTGTGGGACCGGAGCGACCACAGCGGCGGCGACGGTGGCGGCGGCGAGATGGGCATCATGAAGGGCCGGCTGTTTGAAAAGGCCGGGGTCAACATTTCCACCGTTTATGGCGAGTTCAACCCGGATTTCGCAAAGCAGATCAACGGCGCCGCCGAAGATCCGCGCTTCTTTGCCACCGGGCTCAGCCTGGTGATCCACCCGGCCAACCCGCTGGTTCCGGCAGTGCACATGAATACGCGCATGCTGGTCACGACGAAGCGCTGGTTTGGCGGCGGGGTCGATCTGAACCCTGCCCTGCCCGATGCGGCTGAAACCGCCGCCTTCCATGCCGCCGTGAAGGCGACATGCGATCGGCACAGCCCGGATTATTATCCGGCACATTCGAAGTGGGCGGAGGAGTATTTCTGGGTGCCCCATCGCAACCGCCATCGCGGCGTGGGCGGCATCTTTTATGATCACCTGAACAGCGGCGACTGGGCGGCAGACTTTGCCTACACACAAGACGTGGGCCGCTGCTTCCTGGAAACCTATCCCAAGCTGGTGCGCGCCAAGATGCACCAGGATTTCAGCGAAGCGCAGCGTATCGAGCAGCTGAAGTACCGCGGCCTCTATGCCGAGTTCAATCTCGTCTATGATCGCGGCACCACCTTCGGCCTGAAGACCGGTGGCAACACCGATGCCATCCTGATGAGCCTGCCGCCGCTCGCGATCTGGGAATGAGCGAGCGCGCCCCAAAGACTCCCTTGACCGGCGGCAGCATGGTGGCATCGCGGGTAATCGCGGTGCCAGCCGGTCAGATTGCCACCATCGTCACTTGCCTCGAAATGACTGCGCCGCCGGCGCCGGTTGTGCCGGTGAAATCAGCGTTGAAGCTGGAGCGCTGGACGGCGCCCGTGGATCTGGACCGCTATCGCGCCCTGTTCCGCGCCATCGGTCAGCCCTGGCTGTGGCGCGAGCGGCTGGTGATGGATGACGAAATGCTGGCCGCGACGTTGAACGCGCCAACGTTGGAGGTGCATGTCGCCACACGGCGGGACGGCACGCCGCAGGGCCTGCTGGAACTGGATTTCAGCGGCGACCGCGAATGCGAGCTGGCCTATTTCGGCTTGGTCCCGGAGTTGACCGGGCGCGGCCACGGGGCCTGGCTGATGGGCCACGCACTGAAACGGGCGTGGCGGGAGGGAATCCGCCGCGTTTGGGTGCACACCTGCGATCTCGATCATCCGGGCGCACTGACCTTTTACCAGCGCCACGGTTTCCGCCCTTATGAGCGGCTGGTCGAGATCTATGCGGATCCACGCGCCAGCGGGCTGTACCCGCCCGAAACGGCGCCGGAGGTGCCTCTGCTGCGCGCCGAGACCTAGCGCAGCGGTGCGGCCAGTTGGCGATAGGCGGCTGCACTGGCCCCGCCGACACCGATGGTGACCAGACAATTGCCGATAGCGGGCACCAGCGCGTGCAGGAAGCGCCCCACCGACGCCAGCCCGCCGGTACGCGCCACCACATCCAGCGCGGCGCCCGCGCCTTCGGCCAGGATACCGATGCCGATCACACCGAACAGGCCCAACACCAGGAACAGGGTCAATTGCAGGCCCTGCCCCTCGCTCAAGGCCCAGCTGCGGCGCAGCAGCGCAAAGGGCGTGCCGCCTTCAGCCAGCACCACAGCGCCCGAAAGAAAAAGCAGCCGGGCGAACAACCACAAGCCGGGCACCAGCAGCAGCAACAGGCCCAGCCCGACCGGCAATGAGCCGGAGACTTGCGCCAGCGCATAGGCTGGAAACGCCGCCAGCGCCGCGGCCAGCGCTTCACGGGGCGTGGCATTGCCGCGCAGCACCAGATGGGTGGCAGCAAGCTGGCCGAACGCGGCGATCAGGCTGGGCACCGCCAGCCGCCACAGCAGTTGCTGATTGCTGATTGCGTCAAGGCTGGTGGGTGCCGGCGGGCCGAACAGTTCAACCGCCACCGCCGGCAGCAACGCGAATGGCGCCACCAGGAAAAACAGCCGCGGCAGATCTGCCCGTACGGCGGTGGACATCGTGTCCCACAGGGCGGCGGCCGACAGACGTTGCATGGTCGGCCCCTATCCCGGCCAGATCAGGCTGCGGGCTTCACGCCAGCTTCGGCCACCAGTGCATGCAATTCGCCGGCCTGGAACATTTCCATCATGATATCGCTGCCGCCAACGAACTCGCCCTTGATGTAGAGCTGCGGGATCGTCGGCCAGTCGCTATATTCCTTGATGCCCTGGCGGATTTCCTGATCGGCAAGCACATCAACGCCTTCGAAGGCGACGTTCAGCCGTTCGAGGATGGCAATGGCAGTGGAGGAAAAGCCGCACTGCGGGAAGAAGGGCGTGCCCTTCATGAACAGCACGACATCGTTGCTGTTCACCAGATCGGCAATGCGTTCGTGGACTGGGTTGGTCATCGGGAGGAATCCTTCTTGGCCGGGCTGTTCACGCCGCGACCGTGGTCAATTTCAGAGCATGGAGCGCACCCCCCATGCGACCGCCAAGAGCATTATACACCAGCCGCTGCTGTGCAACCCTTGAGAGGCCAATGAACTGCGGCGCCGTCACCACCGCGGCATAATGATCGCCATCGCCGGCCAGATCGGTGATCTCCACCGTTGCGCCGGGCAGCGCCGCCAGAATCGCCGCTTCGATGTCGGCTGCAGCCATTGGCATCAGGCGGCTCCGCTGATCTGGGCTTCGGCCTGGGCCAGTTTTTCGGCCAGCATCGCCTTGATGTCGTTCACGCCCACGCCCAGTCCGGCCAGATCGCCGTGCAACTTGGCAATGATGTCGTCATCACCGGGGATTTCCAGATCCGACAGCAGCACTGACTTGGCATAATCGTCGGCGGCCTGGCCATCCTTGCCCAGCTTTTCCGCCGCCCACAGGCCAATCAGCTTGCCGCGGCGGGCAAGGATGCGAAAACGCATTTCCTCGTCGTGGGCGAACTTGGTTTCAAAGGCTTTCTGGCGATCGTCGAACGTGGTCATGTCATGCTGCTCCCAGGCGGGTATCCCACCCCAAATAGGTAAGCACGGCCGCCTGATCAATGATTGTATCTCGTCTTCTTTGCCGCTATGGCCACTCGCCCGCGCTGAAGGGTCGTGTTAGCCTGCCCCGGCGCTGTTGAATTAAAGCCGCGACCTGCCCTGCACCGGGCTGGCCGCGCCGCCTTCGAAAGGTTTGCCATGACCCGCCGCCGCCAGATTTATGAAGGCAAGGCCAAGATCCTGTATGAAGGTCCGGAACCCGGCACCATCATCCAGTATTTCAAGGATGATGCCACCGCCTTCAATGCCCAGAAGAAGGGCACCATCAGCGGCAAGGGCGTGCTGAACAACCGCATTTCCGAACATGTGTTCACACTGCTCGGCATGATCGGCATCCCCACCCACTTCATCCGCCGCCTCAACATGCGCGAGCAACTGGTGCGCCAGGTGGAGATCATCCCAATCGAGGTGGTGGTGCGCAACGTGGCTGCCGGCAGCATCGCCAAGCGCTTCGGCATCGAGGAAGGCACCCAGCTGCCGCGCACCATCATCGAATATTATTACAAGGATGATTCGCTCGGCGATCCGCTGGTGAGCGATGAGCATATCGCCGCTTTCGGCTGGGCCAGCCAGGACGAGATGCATGACATCGCCGACATGGCGATCCGCGTGAATGACTTCATGGCCGGCATGTTCGCCGCCGTCGGCATCCGGCTGGTGGATTTCAAGCTGGAGTTCGGCCGGCTGTTTGATGGCGAATTTGCCCGTGTCATCCTGGCCGACGAGATCAGTCCGGATGGCTGCCGCCTGTGGGACATGAAGACCGGCGACAAGATGGACAAGGACCGTTTCCGCCGCGATCTGGGCGGCGAAGTGGAAGCCTATCAGGAAGTCGCCCGCCGCCTTGGCCTGCTGACCGAAGACGAGCCGGCCGTGCTCGACCTGGATGAGCACCGCAAGGCCAGGAGCCAGACTTCGGGCAAGGACAAGCCGACGCCGACCGAGTGATGGATCAAGCCGGTGCCCAGCGCACCGGCTCGATCCGCCGCACCACAAGACCGAAAATCAGCGTGCCGGTGCCAACGATGGCAGCGGTGACGATGAAGGCGGGGCGATAGCCGGCGGCATCGACGATGATGCCGGTCATCACGGGGCCTATCACGCCCGACAGATTTCCCAAACTTGTCTGCACACCCACCCAGCGCCCGGCCGACGCCGGACCAGCCATGGTCTGGCCGATGACGAACAACAGATTGGGCACCGGGCCATAGCCGAAGCCGGTGATGGCGATGAGGCTGATCAGCGGCAGCCAGCCTTGGATATCGGGCAGCAGCAGCAGGCCCGTCACGCAGGCCGCCACAGAGCAGAACAGCATCCGCCGCCGCCACTTGGAGCCATCGCCGCCATTGCGGATTGCCCGGTCAATCGCCCAAGCGCCCAGCGTGCCGCCGGCGATCTGCGCGATGTAGAAGACCGAGGTGAGCAGGCTCATGTCGATGATCGAATAGCCGCGCGCCTTGACCAGCCACAGCGGCAGCCAGCCAACGATGAAATAGAGTGCGAAGGTACCGGCCAGATGCAGCAGGGTAACGGCCCAGAAGGTCGGCTGGCGCAGCACGGCGGCGAGCGGGGCGGCGTTCTCAGGCGTTTCTTCATGACGCCCCTCGCCTTCCTCGATGCCGCGGCGGGCCAGCCACCACGGCACCAGCCACACCAAAGTGGCGAGGCCGAAGACGATGAACATCTCGCGCCAGCCCCACAATTGCATCATGGCACCGCCGGCCAGCGTGCCAATCAACGGTCCCAGCGCGAGGCCGCCGGACAGCGAGATATTCGCCAGACCGCGTGCGCCTTCCGGCACTCGCGCGATGAGTTTCGATCCGCAGGGGAAGGCCACGCCTTCGCCCAGACCCATGAGAAGCCGCAGCAGCAGCAAGCCGGTGACGCCGCCGGCCAGGCCGGTGCCGACAAAGCCCATGCCGATGGTGGCCAGCGCCCAGGTGGCGACGCCCAGTGCCATCAGCAGCCGCACACTCATCCGGTCGGCGAGCCAGCCGGCGAGCGCCAAAGCGGGAACATAGGTCCAGTAGAAGCTGGAGACGATGACGCCGTAACGCTCGTTGGTTAGGCCGAACTCATCCTTGATCAACGGCGCCGCCACGCTGACAGCACCGCGATCGATGTAGTTCAGCGCAATCGCCGCTCCGATCAGAATGATCGCCCAGCGCAACGGACCTGACAGCATCAAATTCTCCCCAGCCGCCACAGTGGCGGCCGCGAATTGGGCCGTCAACCGGCCACTGGATCGGCGCGCAACGCTTTGGCATCGTAGCGAGCATGATCATCCGCACCCTCGATCCACACACTGATGCCGCCCTGTTGCCTGACCTCGCCGCCATTACGGTGGAGGCGGTGGTCGGCGGCGCTTCCATCGGATTCATGGCCGGCTTTGCACAGGCTGACTCACTGGCCTGGTGGCAGGGCCGGATGGCGGCTGCGGCGGAGGGCGAGGTGCAGATATTGGTAGCACTGGATCACGGTGGCGTTGCCGGCACGGTGAGCCTGGTGCCCGCCGCCATGCCCAACCAGCCGCACCGCGCCGATATCGCCAAGATGATGGTGGCAAAGCGAGCGCGCGGCCGCAGGGTGGGCGCGGCGTTGCTGGCGGCGGTGGAAGCGCTGGCGATGGCGCAGGGGCGCACGACATTGGTACTCGACACGATCAGCGGTTCGGCGGCGGCGCGGCTTTATGAACGGGCTGGCTGGGAAAAGGTGGGCGACATCCCGGCCTATGGCTTGATGCCGGACGGCGAAATGGCGCCCACCACTTTCTATACCAAGCGGCCCGCCTGATTACTTGCTGCCAGCAATGATCAGTGCCGCGACGCCGCCAAATGCGACCAGCGCGGCGGTGAGCGGCCAGAACAGGCCCGGAGTCTTTACCAGCTTGGCAGGCGCCGCCGGAGCAGCAGGCTTCGCCGCTGCCATAACCGGTTCCGGCGCGGGCGGCGGCGGTGGGGGCGGCGGAGGTGGCGGAGGCGGCGGCGGCGCCATCACCGGTTCCGGAGCGGCGGCAGCCGGCGCGGATTTCGCCTTGGCCGCCTTGGGCTTGGCGGCCGTTTTGGCCTTGGCGGCCACGACTTCGGGTTCAGCCACCGGCGCCGCGGCCTTGGTCTTGGCCTTCGTCTTGGGACGGAAATCTTCCAACCGACCAAAGGCGTCGGCCAGCAGATAATAGACGGTAACGCGATTCTTGGTGCGATCGGTCTTCATCTGCTCGCCCACCTTGGCAATGGCGGCGTCCAGAACGTCGTCACTGTCGGTGAGAGCGAGCTTCTTCTTGAGGAAATTGGCCTTCACCCGGTCGGTCTCGGTCTTGTCCGAAAAGGAAACCAGCGCGGAATCCCGGTTGCGCAGCGCGATCCCGCAATAACGAACCAAGCCCGCAACGATATCGGCATCGGCATCCGGTGCGTATTTGCGCACGTCGATCGCCCAATCTTCGGCCATGTCTGTTTCCCCCGGTCTGAAAATCCTTAGTTTCACTGACGCTAATCGTCGAATCGCCCGACTGCAATGCGGGTTGCCGCACCGCTGGCATCACTGGCCACACTGGGCTATGCGGACGACTGTGCAAGGCAAGACCATCCTTCTGATCGTGGGCAGCGGCATCGCCGCCTTCAAGGCGCTGGAACTGGTGCGCGAACTGGGGCGCGCCGGGGCCCGCGTGCTGCCGGTGCTGACCGAGAACGGCGCGCGTTTCGTCACCCCACTTTCGCTGTCGGCGCTGGCCGGCGAGAAGGTGCGCACCAGCCTGTGGGATCTGGAGGATGAGGCGGCGATGGGCCATATCCAGCTTTCCCGCGCGGCCGATCTGTTGGTGGTGTGCCCGGCCACCGCCAGCCTGATGGCGCGCGCGGCGGCGGGCATGGCCGATGATCTGGCCACCACATTGCTGCTGGCGACCGACAAGCCGGTGCTGATGGTGCCAGCGATGAACGTGCGCATGTGGCTGCATGCCGCCACCCAGCGTAACATCGCCACTCTGCGCAGCGACGGCATTACGGTGGTGCAGCCCGACGATGGGGCGATGGCCTGCGGTGAATTTGGCCCCGGCCGGTTGCCTGAAGTGCCCAAGATCATGGCGGCAATTGCGGCGCAGTTCGGTTCCAAGCCATTGCTGGGCCGCCACGCGCTGGTCACCGCCGGACCGACGCATGAACCGATCGACCCGGTGCGCTTCATCGGCAATTATTCGTCGGGCAAGCAGGGTTTCGCCATTGCTGCCGCTCTGGCCCATCTGGGTGCGCGTGTCACACTGGTGGCCGGGCCGGTGCATCTGCCCACCCCCGCTGGCGTCACCCGGGTGGACGTGATGACCGCGCGGGACATGGCGGCCGCCTGCGAAGCCGCCCTGCCCGCCGATATCGCGGTGATGGTGGCGGCCGTGGCCGACTGGCGGGCCGAGACGGCGCCGCAGAAACTGAAGAAGGACAGCAGCGCCCCTGCGCCGCTGGTGCTGACCGAAAACCCTGATATCCTTGCCGGCATCGGCCACCATGCCCAGCGCCCGGCGCTGGTGGTGGGCTTTGCCGCTGAAACCCATGATCTCATC
>JAIXQM010000083.1 GCA_027485735.1 Sphingomonadales bacterium
CCGGGATCATCGTCAATTCCGCCACCCGCGCCGCCGACAATTTCACCCCCGGCTCACGCGCGGCCGCAGCCATCACGACGACGGCATAATCGGCAAGGTTGGTGAGACGAATCAAGCGTCGGTTCCCAGCGGTGCCCGCAAAGTGGACAAATCTGGTCTACTTATGCGGTTCGGGCCGGCTGGTGTCAAGGTTTGCGCCGCTTTGGGACCGGCGTCACGTTCAGGCGATGCGCACCAGGCTGGGCAGGCCAGGCAGTTGCCGGCGCTGGGTCATGGTGGCGCGGGTGAGCGGGGCGAGCTGGGCCTGGAAGCGCGCCGGCGTGATGCCGGTGAAGGCGCTGAATTCGCGAATGAAATGCGCCTGATCATAGAAGGCATCGCCCGCCGCATCCGACCAGCCTTGCGCATCGCCCATGCCCAAGCGCACCGCGGCGCCCAACGCCCGATACTTGCGCGCCAACAGCTTGGGCGATGCGCCATAGAGCCGGTGGGTGAGCCGTTCGACTGAACGGGACGACATGCCCGACGCTGCCACCAGCGTATCCACCTGCGGATTGAGGCTGGCGGTGAGCCATTCATCGGCCAACCGGGTGAACCAACAGGCGGCATGGCGGTTGGCAACGAGCCGCGCCTGCAGGAAATCGGTGACCAGCTTGCAGCGGCCGGCATTGGTAGGTGCGCTGGCCAGCGCGTCCATCAGGCTCGACACCAGCGCCGGCGGCACCACGCTGCCCAGATCAGTGGCATTATCGGCGAGTTCGTTGGCCGAAAGACCGATGAGCTCGGCCCAGCCCAAGGGCAGCAGACCAACGCCGAACAGGCGCAGCCGCGTGTCAGCCGTGTAATGGGTGGGGGCGGTGGTCGGGCCCTGCAGGATGGCCCCGCTGCCTTCCCATTGCTTGCCCGATTTGTAGTTGTTGCGGGCGACGCCATCGACCAACAGCCGGATCTGGCCAAGTTCGGCGCGCATCAGATCGGCAAAGCCAGGCGCTGCCGTTTCGAACCAGTAGAGCGACGAGACGTGCAGCCGCAACGCCGCCGGCGGCTCGAAATACTGGATGGAAATCATGGCCTGCCCTCCCCGGCTGGTCATGCCCTGTCCGCTGCTGCCACAGCATTCAATGCAGCCCTGATATTGCGACGATGGCAGAAAAGAACCATTTTGGCAAAGCACCGCAAAAAAGCGGCCCGGACAGCAGAGCCATCCGGGCCGTTCAAGTTCGGGAAAGCCTGAAAAACTGGCCTTCCACGGGTCGCATCCCGTCCATAGGCTTGGCTGCCGGCCATGGATTGTAGATATCCGACAAGATCGACCCCTGCTTGCACCCCCTTGCGCGGCGCGCCAAAGCCCGTAAGCCGGCCGCCATGGGGAGCACCACCACGCAAGCGCCAGGCCGCTGGGCCTTTCCGGCCATGGTCACCGGATCGGCCTGCCTGGCCTTTGGCCCGTGGCTGGTGCGGTTGGCCGATGTTGGGCCGCTGGCTTCGGCCTTCTGGCGGCAGGCGCTGGCAGTGCCGTTCCTGTTTGCGCTGGCCCTGGTTGTGGGGCGGCGGCAAGGGCGAGCGCCTTTTTCCGGCAGCACGAGGGGGCTGGTTGGGCTCGCGGCGCTGGCCGGCTTCGCCTTTGCGGCTGATCTGTCTGTCTGGCACCTTGGCATCATGCGCACGACGCTGGCCAACTCGACACTGCTGGCCAATGCCGCGACCTTCCTGTTGCCGCTTTATGGCCTTTTCGTGCTGGGCCAGCGGCTGACGCGTCCGCAATGGTGGGCGCTCGCTGCAGCGGCAGCGGGCGTGGCGCTGTTGTTGGGCCGCAGTGCCGAACTGTCGCCCCGCCATTTCGCGGGCGATCTCCTCTGCCTGGCAGCGGCGGTGTTTTATACCATCTATCTGATCGCCATCGAGAAAGTGCGTGGCGCCCTTGATGCCATGCCGGCGCTGGTGCTGGCGACGCTGGCTTCGGCCCTTGCGCTCGCCCCGCTGGCGGCGAGTGGTGCCTTCTGGCCGCAGGATTGGACCCCGGTGCTGGGCCTTGCCATTGGCAGCCAGGTGGTGGGCCAGGGCCTGATTGTCTATGCCGTGCGCCACCTGTCGCCGTTGGTGGTGGGCCTCACCCTGCTGGTGCAGCCGGCGATCAGCGCCATCATCGGCGCGCTGCGCTTTGGCGAAGTGCCTGGCCCGCTGGAACTCGTGGGCGCTGGGCTGGTGGTGGCGGCGTTGCTGATCGCCCGCCTGCCGTCGCGGGCCTAGCTTTGAGGGCCTAGAATTTCGGCTGCGCTGTCCAGCCCGGTTTCTGCCAGCGGTTGGCCACGGTCAGCCCCACACGCCACGCCGCCTCGGCCTCTTGTGCGGCTGCTTCGAAGGTGAAGCTGCTGCGGACTTCGTCACACGGCTGGTGATAGCAGCGCTGGTTGTAATCATTGATCAACGCCTGCCCGGCCGGCACGCCGCCCGCCACCAGATCGCGGCCGGCGCGGAAGGCCAGCGCCGGCACGCCCAGCCGCGCAAAGGGGAAATGATCGGACCGGAAATACCAGCCGGCTTCCGGATTGGGTTCGGGCACCACCACCAGGCCCATGCCCTTGGCGGCATCGCCCAGATCGGTTTCCAGCGTGGTGCGACCGCCGCCGATCAGTTCCAGGCTGCGGGTGCGCGGCAATTGCACGTGCGGATCAAGGTTGATCACCGCCACGGTGGTGGCCAGGGGGAACAGCGGGTTGGCCGCATAATGTTCGGCGCCGAGCAGGCCCTTCTCCTCCGCCGTCCACGCCGCGAATACCAAGGTGCGCGCCGGGCGCGGGCCGGCGGCAAAGGCGCGGGCGACCTCGATCAGTTCGGCGGTGCCGGTGGCATTGTCGATGGCGCCATTGCGGATGGCGTCGCCCTTCGTATCGGCCACACCCTGCCCGTTGGCATCCCAGTGCGCGCCGAACAGCACGGTCTCGCCGGCCTGCGTCGTGCCGGGCAGCTTGCCCACGACGTTGTAACTGGTGAACGGCGTGGCGATCAGCCGGCCGGATGCGCTTGCCGTGGCGGGCAGCGGCAGGGCGCGGAAATCGGCTTTGCGAGCGGCGGCCTTGGCGCGGGCCAGATCCAGACCCGCGGCGGCCAGCAGTCGCTGGCCCAGCCCGCCTTCGATCCAGCTGGCAAAGCGGAAAGCGCCGCCAAATGTCGTCGCGCCCGGCACCATCTGCGGCACGCGTTCGGTGCCGACCAGTTGCGCCAGCGGATAGGAGGCGGCGAAATCCTCATGCAGCACGATGGCGCCCACGGCGCCGGCCTTGGCGGCGGCTGCCATCTTGATGCCGACGCGGCCAGCATACGTAAGGCGGCGGCCTTCAAAGCCCAGATCGGCCCCGGCTTCACCGTCAGGATCACCGGCGAGCAGCAGCACCACCTTGCCGGCCACATCCACCCCGGCATAGGGATCATGGCCGCCCGCCACCACGCCGAAGCCGGCAAAGACCATCGGCGCGGCGCTGATCGCCATGTCGCCGGGCAAGCGCAGCGCCAGCGTGGCGTTCTCGCCCAATCGAATCGGCAGCGCCGTGCCGTTCATCTGCACCGACAGTGCGGCGCCGGGCGCGCGGTCCAGGCGGATCAGCGGCACCGGTTGCAGCCAGCTGCCCTGCGGCCCGGCCGGTTCCAGCCCGGCGGCCTGAAAGCGCGCAGCGAGGAACGCCAGCGTTTGCGCCTCGCCCACCTCGCCCGGCCCCCGCCCGGCAAAGGCGTCTGATGCCAGTGTTTTCACGTCATCCCCGATTCGGGCGGCGGAGAAACTGAAGGGCGCGGCCGCCACCGGCGCGGTGAGGAGAAGGGCGGAGAGGAGAAGGGTGCGCATGGCGACAACCTTGGCCCTTTGCCCGCCTGCTCGCAAGCTCTGGCGGGATGGCGCGGCTGCGGCTATGTTCATGGCCCGTTCCTGTTTTTCTGCGTGAAACCTTTCAGAGGATCTGCACTTGACCGAATTCCTGATCGCGCTTGTCGCGTTGCTGTTTGGCGTCGTCATTGGCTGGCTTGTCGGCGGGCGGCAACTTGCGAACCTGCGTGCAGAAGCGGCGCAGCATCGGGAAACCATTGGCCGTTCGGCCGTGGAGATCGAGATGCAGCAAAAGCGGCTGGCGGTGCTGGAAGGGGCCGAGCAGGCGCGCGAAGCGCTGGCCAGCGATCTTGCCGCGCTCAAGGCCAGCCAGAGCGAGCGCGATCGTGCCCACGGCGCCGAACTGGCGCGATTGCAGGAGACGTTTGGGGCGTTGGCCGGCAAGGCGCTGGAAGTAGCGCAGACCAGGCTGGCCGAAAGCGCCGAACAGCTCATGGCCCGACACCGCGAAGCGGCTGGCGCCGGTCTGGAAGCCAATCGCAACCAGCTGGCCGAGCTTATTGCGCCAGTGAAGGACACGCTGGTCAAATATGAAACCCGGCTGGGCGAAGTGGAAGCGGCTCGTAACGAAGCCTATGGCAACTTGAAGGCGCAGCTGGCCAATGTTGTACTGGGCCAGGAGCGGGTGAGCGGTGCGGCGGCCAAGCTGGAAACGGCATTGCGGTCGTCCGGCAAGGTGGCGGGGCGCTGGGGCGAGGAACAGTGCCGCAACGTTCTGGAAGCCGCCGGCCTGGTGGAAGGTATTGATTTCGAAACGCAATGGTCTGTCGACGGTGAGGATGGCCGGCAGCAGCGTCCGGATTTCAAGATCAATCTGCCGGGCGGGCGTGTGCTGGTGATCGACGTGAAATGTTCGATCGACGCCTATGTGAGTGCGGCCGAGTGCGATGACATTGGGACGCGGCAAACCTATCTGGCCGCCCATGCCCGCGCCGTGCGAACCCATGCGGATGGTCTGGCCAAGAAGGACTATGCCAAGTCGGTGGGCGGCGCGGTGGAGTTTGTCGTGCTTTTCGTGCCCGGCGAGAATTTCCTGGGGGCCGCGCTCGAACAGGATCGCGGGCTGATGAACGACTTCTTCAAGCGCCAAGTGGTGTTGGCCGGCCCGGTCAATCTGGTGGCGGTGGCGCGCACGGTGGGGGCGCTGCGCGATCAGGCACGGTTGGCCAAGGAAGCCGCCGAAATCGCCAAGCTGGGCCGCGATCTGTATGATTCGCTGCGCATCATGGGGGGCAATTTTGCCGCTGTACAAAAGTCGCTGGAAAGCGCGGTGGGCAATTGGAACAAGCTAGTGGGTCAGGCGGATTCACGTGTGATGGCGCGGGCCCGCCGGTTCAAGGACATGGGGGCGGCCACCGGGTTGGACGAACTGGCCGAACTGGTTCCCGTGGCCCAGGTGCCGATGCTGCCAACATCAGGGGAACTTGCGACCGGAATGTTGCTGCCGCCCGCCGCCGAATGATCAGTCGAACACGCCAAGCACGATCAGGATCATGAAATAGAGGCTGAGCGTGAAGGCCGCGGCGATCGACAGATAGATGGTGCGCCAGCCGGCACTGAACACGCCCAGGCCATAGGCACCGCGCAAAGAAACAAACATGTGCAGCGGCGGCGCCAGCAGCAGCGGTACCCAGAAGACTTGCGTCACGATGTTGGCCGTCAGTGCCAGGCTGCCGGCAATGAACAGCAGGCTCATGAAGCTGATCGAATAGAGCGCGAAGATGGCGTGATCATACAGGCCAACGCCGCGCTTCCACAGGAACGCCAGCCACAGCCACGGCAGCGACATGGGCACCAGCAGGAAGCTGAGTTTATAGGCCTTGGCCTGCAACTTGTAGAGCACCAGCCGGGGATTCTTCAGCGCCTCGCTGCCCCTGGCATCCAGCGCCGGGATGCCGCTGTTGACCTTCAACTTGCCTGATCGGGCCGAAACTTCGATCTCGTCGGCGATCTTGTCGGTGATGCTGACATTGGCACCGGGCACCCCGACGGCCGTTACCAGCCGGCGACCCGCTTCCAAGTCGGCTAGTTTTGTCGTGTCACCCTTGGCCTTGGCTTCGGCAATGCCGGCATCGATCTCGGCCAGCGCCTTGGCAATGCCGGCCTGGTCGCTGGCGACGGCTTTGCCGGAATCCTGATTGGCCGCGCCCACCGTGTCGTTTATGCTGACGAACGACAGCACGAAGAACATGGTGAACACCACCAGCAGGAACAGCGGCACTGGCGCGATATAGCGGGCGCGATGGCCTTCGATGTAACTGCGGGTGAGCGTGCCGGGGCGGAACAGCAGCATGGGCAGCGTCGTCCACGCCTTGCCGTCGAAATGCGTGATGCCATGCAGGAATTCGTGGAACACATCGCCGATGCTGCGGTGCAGATGGGCGCGTTGGCCGCACTTGCTGCAGAACGGGCCAGACAGCGCGGTGCCACAGTTGGCGCAGGCGCCGCTCTGCCC
>JAIXQM010000205.1 GCA_027485735.1 Sphingomonadales bacterium
GCATAGGTGAGTGTGGCCTGGCCCAATTGCAGGCGATCGCCGGGTTTCAGGCCCAATTTGTCGGCCAGCACCGGTTGCGCGGCGGCCATGCCAGGGCCAACGCGCCCGCCGCCTTCCAGCACCACCCGGCCATAAAGCGGCCAGGTTGCATCGACCGCCTTCACTTCGGCGAGGACGCTGTCGCCGCCATCCCCACGACTGACCATGCCGCGCAGTTTCACCACGTCGCCCACCGTACCCAGAGCGGCGGCCGCTGCCCGCTGTTCCGGCGTCGGGTTCCGTCCCGAAACGCGCAGCGCCACATCGCCGCCCATCAGGAACTGGCCGCGTTCGGCCAGCCCGGTGTTGATGGCGCTGGCGAGGCTGCCGACGCCAGCAAGTGCGGCGACGCCGAGCACCAGGCACACGGCCAGTATGCGCAGGCCGGCCAGGCCGCCGCGCAATTCCCGCAAGGCGAGGCGAAGCGCGAGGCTCAGAGGGTTTCTGCCAGCAGGCCGGTCATCGCGGCCCAACTGCGCTTGTCGGCATCCACGTTATACATCGCGGTGCCGGGCGCATTGGCATGTTCGTTGGTGAAGCTGTGATAGGTGCTGCCATAGGCATGGATCTGCCAATCGGCGCCAGCCGCGGTCATTTCGGCGGCCAGCGCGTGGTGATCCTGCGGCGGCGTGTAAGGGTCTTCCCAGCCGTGCAGCGCCATCACCTTGGCCGTGATTGGCCCGGCCGCACCCAGGCCCGGATTGTAAATGCCGTGGAAGCTGACCGCCGCCTTGACGCGCGGATCGCAAGCGCGCGCGACATCGAGCGCGCACAGGCCGCCAAAGCAATAGCCGATGATGGCCAGGCGATTGGCGTCAACCTGCTTCAGGCCGGCAGCGGCGTCGACAGCGGCAAGCAGCCGCTGGCGCAGCGCAGCGCGATCACCCACCCACGGGCCCATCAGGGCGCTGTTGTCGCCAGCCGGATCACCGCGACGGCCCTTGCCATACACGTCGATGGCCATGGCGGCGTAGCCAAGCGCAGCGAGCTTGTCGGCCACAGCGTTGTCCCACGCGGTTTGTCCCACCCAGTTCGGCGCGATCAGCACGCAGGGGAAAGGGCCGTCGCCGGCCGGCAGCGCGAGATATGCTTCCAGTTCGTCGGTACCATCAAAATAACTGAACACTGTCATGGTCTTTTCCCCTTATTCGGCGGCTTGCGCCAGATTCATGCGATCATCCACGATCAGCCCGTCGCGCATGGTGATGATGCGGTCGCACAGCGGCGCCAGATCGGCATCATGGGTGATCAACACCAATGTCGCGCCGGTTTCGGTGAGGCGGCCGAACAGCAGATCGATGATGGCGGCGCCGGTGGCGGCATCGAGATTGCCAGTCGGTTCATCGGCAAAGATCAGCGCAGGGCGGCCCACCAGAGCCCGCGCGATGGCGACACGCTGCTGCTCCCCGCCGGAAAGCTGGGTGGGATAATGGTGCAGACGATGGCCCAGGCCGACAGCTTCCAGTTCAGCCTTGGCGCGGGTCTGCACATCGGTCTCGCCGGCCAGTTCCAGCGGCACGGCAACATTTTCCAGCGCGGTCATGGTCGGGATCAGGTGGAAGGCCTGCAGCACGATGCCGATGCGGCCGCGGCGGGCGCGGGCCAGGCCGTCTTCATCCATGGTGGTGAATTCGGCACCGGCCACGCGCACGCTACCGCTGGTGGCGCGCTCCATGCCGGACAGGACAGCCATTGCCGAGGATTTGCCGGAGCCCGATGGCCCGAGGATGGCGATGCGCTGGCCGGCGGGCACATCCAGCGTCAATCCGCGCAGCACATCGACTGCGGCATCGCCGCTGCCCAGCCGCAGGGTGACATCGCGGGCTTCAATCACCATATGGCTGCTCATCCGCGTCCCGCTTGGCTGAAAGGATTCGAGTCTTGCCCGAATTAGGTGTTCGAACCGCGCTTTACCAGATGGCGTTGCTGTTTGGCGCGCTGTTCATGTCGCAGGCGGCGCTGGCACGGCCACTCGTGGTACTGGCCTATGGCGACAGCCTGACAGCCGGCTATCAGCTGCCGCCGGGCCAGGGCTTTGCCCCGCAACTGGAAAAAGCCTTGAAGGCAAAAGGCCGCGACGTGACCGTGGTGGGTGCCGGCGTGTCGGGCGACACCAGCACACAGGGGCGCGCCCGCGTGAACTGGGTGCTGGCCGGCATGAAGCAGAAGCCTGATCTGGTGGTGCTGGAACTTGGCGCCAACGACATGCTGCGTGGGCAACCACCGAAGACGGCGCGCGCGAATCTCGATGCGATGGTGAAGACGTTCAAGGCCAAAGGCGCGCGCGTTCTGGTCGCCGGGATGCGGGCCAATCCCACCCTGGGCAAAACCTATGTCACGGAATTTGAAACCATGTTCCCGGCGGTGGCCAAGGCCAATGGTGTTGCGCTCTATCCCTTCTTCCTGGATGGCGTCGCCGCCCAGCCCGGCCTGCAACTGGCCGATGGCATGCACCCCAATGGCAAGGGCGTGCAGGTGATGGTGAAGCGCATCCTGCCGACGGTGGAACAGGAGCTTGCCAAGCTGAAGTGATGCGCCTGTTCGTCGGCCTCGATCTGCCGGAGAGCATCAAGACGGCCCTGCTGTCGACCATGGGCGGCGTGGCCGGCGCGCGCTGGCAGACGGCGGATCAGCTCCACCTCACCCTGCGCTTTATCGGCGAGGTGGATCGGCACACCGCAACCGATATTGCCGCCGCGCTGGGCCGGGTTAATGTGCGGCCGTTCACCGCCGAACTGGGTGATCCCGGCCTGTTCGACCATCGCGGCCGCATCGACACGCTGTGGGCGGGCGTGCGCCCGGCCGGGGCGTTGGAACGGCTGGCCAAATCCGTTAACGCTGCCCTCGCCAGTGTCGGACTGCCGCCCGAAGGCCGCGCCTTCCTGCCCCACATCACGGTGGCACGCGGCCGCAGCATGATCGGCGCGACCCTCTGGCCGCAGTCGCCCATCCCGTGCCTGGCGTGGCCCGTCGATGGCTTTGCCCTGTTCGAAAGCCGGATGGGCAAGGACGGCAGCGATTACACCATCCTTGCCCGCTGGCCTCAGGCCGCTTCGTCCTTGTAACCCAGCACTGGTTTGCGGGCCGCCAGCGTCTCATCAAGCCGGCGGCGCGGCGCGAAGTGCGGCCCGGTGCGCCAGGCGTCAGGATCGGCCAGCATCTGCGTCGCGACATGGCGCATGGCCCCGATCAGCTGATCGAGATTGGCCTTGCTCTCCGTCTCGGTCGGCTCGACCAGCATGGCACCGTGGACGACGAGCGGGAAATAGACCGTCATCGGGTGGAAGCCTTCGTCGATCAGCGCCTTGGCCAGATCGAGCGTGGAAAGCCCGGTGCCATCGAGGAAATCATCCGAGAACAGCGCTTCGTGCATGCACGGGCCGCTGGCGGCGAACGGCGCGGTGTAAAGATCCTTCAGGCTGGCAAGGATGTAATTGGCGTTAAGCACCGCGTCTTCTGCCACCTGGCGCAGGCCATCGGCGCCGTGGCTCATCATGTAGCTGAGCGCGCGGACGAACATGCCCATCTGGCCGTGGAAGGCGACCATGCGGCCGAAGCTCTGGTTCGCATGGGTGCCGGCGGTGTCTTCCTCGACAAGTTCCAGGCCCTTCGCGGTCTTGCGCACGAACGGGATCGGCGCGAACGGCGCCAGTGCCGCCGACAGCACGACCGGGCCAGAACCCGGCCCGCCGCCGCCGTGCGGGGTGGAGAAGGTCTTGTGCAGGTTGATATGCATGGCATCAACGCCAAGATCGCCAGGGCGCACGCGACCAACGATGGCATTGAAATTGGCACCGTCGCAATAGACATAGCCTCCCACCGCATGCACCGCATCGGAGATGCGCTTCAGGTCAGGCTCGAACAGGCCGCAGGTGTTGGGGTTGGTGATCATCACCGCCGCCACATCCGGCCCGAGCCGAGCGAGCATTGCATCCAGATCGACCCGGCCGCGATCGTTGGCCGGGATGTTTTCCACGGTGAATCCGCAGAAGGCCGCGGTCGCCGGGTTGGTGCCATGCGCCGATTCCGGCACCAGCACGACGCGACGCGGATCGTTCTTCGCATCAAGCGCGGCGCGGATCGCCACCATGCCGCACAGCTCGCCATGGGCGCCGGCCTTGGGGCTCATGGCCACCGCCGGCATGCCGGTCAGCTTCATCAGCCAATCGGCGAGCACGTCGATCAGTTCGAGCGCGCCCTGCACGGTGGATTGTGGCTGCAGCGGGTGAATGTCGGCAAAGCCGGGCAGCCGTGCCATCTTCTCGTTCAAACGCGGGTTGTGCTTCATCGTGCACGAACCCAGCGGGAAGATGCCGAGATCGATGGCATAATTCTGCCGCGACAGGCGGGTGTAGTGGCGCACGGCTTCGGGCTCGGAAAAGCCCGGGAGACCGATGACGGCATCACGGCCAAGGCCGCCGAGGCGATCCGGAACCGGCGGCACCGGCGGCAGATCAACGCCCGACGTGTCGAGCGAGCCGCGCTCGAACAGCAACGGCTCTTCCAGCATCAGCGCCTTGTTGCCGGTGAAGGTTTCAGCAACGGCGCCGGTGCCGGCGACGAGGCGGGTGGGGCGGCCCACGTTGTTCATTGCAGTCATCATTACGCCATCACCTCGTCCAGCGCGTCTTCATACGCGTCAAAATCCTCGTCGGTCGCGGTTTCGGTCACCGCCACGATCATGCCGGTTTGCAGCGATTTCGCGCCCGGCCACAACCGGCCCAGCGACACACCGCCGAGCACGCCCTTTTCGGCCAGCTTGCGCACGACGGGGCGGGCTTCGCGGCCAAGGTCCAGCGTGAACTCGTTGAAAAACGGCCCGTTCAGCAGCGTCACGCCGGGCATGCGGCCCAGCCGGTCGGCCAGTTGCACGGCACGGGCGTGATTGAGGGCGGCCAGATGGCGCAGGCCCTTTTCGCCGAGCAGCGACAAATGCGCCGAGAAGGCCAGCGCGATCAGGCCGGAATTGGTGCAGATGTTGCTGGTCGCCTTCTCGCGGCGGATATGCTGTTCGCGGGTGGACAGCGTCAGCACGAAACCACGCTTGCCGCTGGCGTCGACAGTCTCACCGCACAGCCGGCCCGGGGCCTGGCGCACATGCTTTTCGCGGCAAGCAAACAAGCCCAGGTACGGCCCGCCAAACAGCAGCCCGGCGCCGAGCGATTGGCCTTCGCCGACCACGATATCGGCGCCCATTTCGCCCGGCGACTTGATCGCGCCCAGCGAAACGATTTCGGTGACCACGACGATGAGCAGCGCGCCGGCCTTGTGGCAGGCATCAGCCAGCGGGGTGAGATCGGCGACATGGCCGAACAGATTGGGGTTCTGCACCACGACGCAGCTGGTTTCGGCGTCAATGCTGGCAATCAGGCTGGCAAGGTCATCGCCCGGCGCGCCTGGCGTGAACACCGGAGTTCCGGCTTCCACCACGTCGCCGGTGAAGCGGGTGAGCGTCTTCAGCACCGAGGTGTAATGCGGGTGGACACCGGCTGAGACGATGCACTTGGATTTGCGGGTGATGCGGCGCGCCATGAACACCGCTTCGGTCATGGCGGTGGAGCCGTCGTACATTGAGGCGTTGGCCACTTCCATGCCGGTGAGCCGCGCCACCTGGGTCTGGAATTCGAACAGGACCTGCAGGGTCCCTTGCGCGATTTCCGGTTGATAGGGCGTGTAGGCGGTGAGGAATTCGCCGCGCTGGATCACCATGTCCACCGTGGCCGGCACATGATGCTTGTAGGCGCCGCAGCCAACAAAGAAGGGCGTGGTGCTGGCGGTCAAATTCTTGCCCGCCATCTTCACCAGAGCGCGTTCCACCGCCATTTCGCTGGCGTGGTTCGGCAGGCCGGCGATGGGGCCATCCAGCACGGCTTCGGCCGGCACGTCCTGAAACAGATCGTCGACGCTGGCGGCACCGATGGTGGCCAGCATGGCTGTACGGTCAGCCGTGGAAAGGGGCAGGTAACGCAAGGGCCTTACTCCGGGAGATGGGCGGAAAAACGGATGCGGACATAATCGGCGATCCACTGGCCATTGGCGGCTTGCAGCGCCGGGGCGAGGAGAGCGACGGTTTCGGTGATGATCTGGTCTTTTTGGTCGTCAGGCACACCGGCGGCGTCGATGAAGCCGCCGCGGAACGTTTCCAGCCAGCCGGCCATGCCGCTTTCTGGCAGCGGCGTCGGGCGCGGGATGATGGCGCAGCTGTCCACCACGAAACCGCCCGCTTCCAGAACGGCGCGGAAGGCCTCGGCTGTGGGATAATAGCTGGTTTCGGCTCCAGCGGCCGGGAAGCCGTGGCGAGCGAGCACAGCGATCAGCGCGGTGCGGATGGCCGCGATATTGGCGTGGCCGCCGAATTCGCCGACATAACGCCCACCGGGCTTCAGTGCACGCTTCACGCCCGCCGTCACCACGTCGGGCTGGCCGACCCAGTGCAGGGCGGCATTGGTGAAGACGGCATCGAATTCGGCTTCGAAATCGAGCGCGCGCGCGTCGCCGAGCCGGGCATCAATGCCCTTGGCCTGCGCCGCCGCCACCATCGCCGGATCAGCATCAATACCAACCACGCTGCAGCCGGCAGCGATCAGCTTCTGTGTCAGCACGCCATCGCCGCAGCCCAGATCGAGCACTTGGCTGCCCGACTGCGGCGCCAGCAGGTCAAGCACCGCCGCCCCCAGCGCCGGCACGAAGCTGGCGTGGGTTGCATAGAGGGACGGATCCCAGCGCGTGGCGGTGCCTGTGGTCACTTACAGGCTGGCGACAAACGCGTCGTAAGCGGCCTTGTCCATCAAGCCATCCAGCTCCGACGCGTCGGACAGGGTGAGCTTGAAGAACCAACCGTCGGCTTCCGGCGCACTGTTGACCAGGCTCGGATCGTCGGCCAGCGCTGGATTGGACTCGGTGACGGTGCCTGACACCGGGGCATAGACATCAGACGCGGCCTTCACCGATTCGACCACGGCAGCTTCCCCGCCCTTGGTCACGGCGCGACCGGCGTCGGGCAGATCGACGAACACGACGTCGCCCAGCTGGCCCTGCGCATAATCGGTGATGCCAACGGTGGCTTCAGCACCAGATTCCTTGGCGGCAACGTCGATCCATTCATGATCCTGCGTGTAAAGACGGCTCATTTCTTGTCCCCTTCCCGAACATAATTCTTCTGTTTGAACGGCATCGGTACTACTGTGGCCGCGATCCGCTTGCCCCGCACTTCGATTTCCAACGCCGTGCCATCGGCGGCACAGCCCGTGGCGACATAGGCCATGGCAATCGGCACGTTGAGGCTGGGCGCGAAACCGCCAGAGGTGAGCACGCCCACCTGTTCGGCGCCCACCCACACGGTCGCGCCTTCACGCGCCGGCATGCGACCTTCAACGCTGAGGCCCACGCGCTTGCGGGCGGCGCCATTGAACAATTGATCGAGCACCCGCTCCGCACCGGGGAAACCGCCTTCGGTCTTGCGGCGCTTGGAAATGGCGAAGCTCAGATCGGCTTCAACCGGCGTGGTTTCCGGATCGAGATCATGACCATAGAGCGGCAGACCAGCTTCAAGCCGCAGCGAATCGCGGGCGCCGAGCCCGATCGGCTGCACTTCCGAGTGGGCCAGCAATGCTTCGGCCAGGGCTTCGGCATGTTCGGACGGCACCGAAATCTCATAGCCATCCTCGCCGGTGTAGCCCGAGCGGGTGATGCCCAGCTTGATCCCATTCCACAGCCAGCGCGCGCCGGCCATGAACTTCAGATCGGCAAAGGCGGGCTGATCGGCAGACTCGGGGGTGAGGTCGAACCGGCTCATCACCGTCACCGCCTCCGGGCCCTGCAGCGCCAGCAGCGCATGGTCTTCCATGTGGTGCAACGTGATTCCGGCCGGCAGCCGCGCCTGCATATGGGCGATATCGCCATGCTTTGTGGCGCCGTTCACCACGAGGTAAAAGCCCTTGCCGGTGTTGGTGACCATCAGGTCATCCCGGATGCCGCCATTGTCCGCAAGCAGCAGCGAATAACGCACGCGGTGCGGCTGCAACGCCTTGAAGTCACCGGGCGCCAGGCTTTCCAGCCATTCGGCGGCGCCTTCCCCTTCCACCAGCAGCTGGCCCATGTGCGACACGTCGAACAGCCCAGCATGTTCACGCGTCCACAAATGCTCGGCGATGATGCCGTCAAACTGGATCGGCATGGCATAGCCAGCAAAAGACACCATGCGCGCGCCCAGGCGGCGGTGCAGCGCATCCAATGGCAGTGTTTTCAGATCGGCATCATCAGCCATACGGCCCCCGGCAACAGTCACGGTTCAGCCTTGTGCCAAACCTGGTTCCCCCACTGTCGCCAGACCTGAGAGCTTTGACCGGACAATGTCCGGCTTACCCCTTCGGTGGGGTGAAGGCGTGAGCCCGCACCCGCTTTCCAGAGTGTCGCTGATACGCCGGCGCGGTCCTTTTGCCTGAGAGATTCCGGGGGCGGCTTGCTCCTTCGGCGGTGAAACTTGCGCTTCACACTCTCCCGCGCGCGGCGCCGGAGTTGCCCCCGGCGACAACCGCCGATTGGGCGAACCTCGCGCCTGAGTCAACTGCCCGAATGACCACCACAATGCCGCAACCCCGTCGGCAGACGGCCGTAACTCCAGAGCATGATTGCCAAGCGCCTGCCCCTGATTGTCCTGCTCCTCGGCCTTGCCCTGGCGTTGAGCATCAACCGCGCCGATGGGGCGCGGCCAACGTCAACTCACGCCGAATCTCTGCCCTGAGCCGGCTTATTTGGCGATGTTGTAGGCCAGCGCGCGATCGTCGAGCTGGAAGCCGAGCAGCACCTCGAAGCTGGCGGCGCGCAGGGCGGCCTTCACTTCAGGATCAGCCATCGGATCGGTGGCCGCATCCAGTTCGCCGGGACGCCGCTTGCGGTTGATCTTGTCGAGAATGGCCTGCGGCACGGCGGCCGCGGTGCGCGACACGGCGGCCGTGGCCGTGCCCTGTGCAACGGCCCGTTCCTGGCCGGCAGCAAAATTCACCGTCACCTGGGAAATCTGCTTGGCGTTCACGATGTTCCCGGCCTGCACCACGGCGGCAAATACCGGCAGCACGAACTGCCGGGCTGGTGCTGCGTCGGTGCGGCGCACGATAACGTCATAATTGATGCGCGAAACGAACTGATCGCTGGTTTCGGCGCAGTCATCGCGCACGTTGGTGATGGTCGCCACAGCGTCCATGTTGGCCGCGTCGGCCGCCGTTGCTGCCACGCCCGACCGGAACAACGTGATGTCGCCGGCATAGGCCGCCACCGCGACGGCCGGGCACGAGGAGCGCCGCACCACCAGAGGATTGCGGTCGCACGCGGCCAGAAGCAGCGCCGGCACGGCAACAGCGGCCAGGGCGATGGAACGGCGAAAAGCAGGGCTCGTCATGCCCCTTCTCCTATGGGGCAAAAGGCGTCACCGCAAGCGCCAACAAACTATGGCGCGGGCCGGGCCAATCGCGTATCAGCCGGGGCATGAGCAACGTCGCCCCCGCCATGGATTTTGTTCCTGCCGAACTGCCAGCCCTGAACGTACTGGTTGCCGCTCCGCGCGGCTTTTGTGCCGGGGTGGATCGCGCGATCCACATCGTTGAACTTGCGCTCGAACGCTGGGGCGCGCCGGTTTTCGTGCGGCACGAAATCGTCCACAACAAGTTCGTGGTGGACAGTTTGAAAGCCAAGGGCGCCATCTTCGTCGAAGAACTGGACGAAGTGCCCGACGGTGTGCCGGTCGTATTTTCCGCCCACGGCGTGCCAAAGGCCGTGCCGGCCAAGGCCGAAGAGCGCGGGCTGACCTATGTGGATGCCACCTGCCCGCTGGTTTCCAAGGTGCATCGCCAGGCTGAACGGCTGGTGGCCGGCGGTTGCCACATCCTGTTCATCGGCCATCAGGGTCACCCGGAAGTGATCGGCACCTTTGGCCAGGTCCCCGAAGGCGCAATGACCCTTATCGAAACGCTGGAAGACGCAGCTGCCGTGCAGCCGCCCAACAGTGGCAAACTGGGCTTCCTCACCCAGACGACGCTGAGCGTTGACGACACGTCGGACATGGTGGCCGAACTGAAACGGCGCTTCCCGGCCATCGAAGGCCCGCGCGGCGACGATATCTGCTATGCGACCTCGAACCGCCAGGCCGCCGTGAAGGCGATGGCACCGCGCTGTGATCTGGTGCTGGTGATCGGCGCCGCCAACAGCAGCAACAGCCAGCGCCTGCGCGAAGTGGCCGAGCGCGAAGGCGCGCGCAGCTGGCTGATCCAGCGCGCGGCCGAGATTGATTGGGCCTGGTTTGAAGGTGTGACCACGGTCGGGCTGACCGCCGGCGCCTCGGCCCCGGAAGTGCTGGTGCAGGAAGTGCTGGCCGCGATGAACGAACGCTTTGCCGTCACGACCGAGAATATCACGACGGCGGTGGAAGAAGTGGTGTTCAAGCTGCCGCGTTCGCTGACCGCCTGACCCGGGTTGCCGAGCGATGGCCGTTTACACCCCGGTCAGCGCCGATGATCTGACGGCCTTTCTGGCCGGCTATGATGTCGGCGCCGCCGTCAGCTTCAAGGGCATCGCCGAGGGCGTCGAGAACAGCAATTTTCTGCTCGAAACCACACGCGGGCGCTTCATCCTCACCCTGTATGAAAAGCGCGTCGATGCTGGCGATCTGCCCTGGTTCCTGGCGCTGATGGGTCATCTTGCGGCCAGGGGCCTGCCTGTCCCCGGCCCGGTTGTTGATGCCCGCGGCCAGGTACTGCAGGTGCTGAACGGTCGCCCGGCCTGCCTGATCGAATTCCTGCCGGGTGTGAGCGTTACTGAAGCCACGCCGGAGGCCGCCCGCGAGGTTGGCGCCGCACTGGGCCAGATGCACCGGGTGCTCGCCGATTTCACCGTCCCCCGACCCAACGCGCTTGGCCCCGCGGCCTGGCCGCCGCTCGCCGCCCGCTGCAATGGCCGGCTGGGCGAGATTGACGCCGGCCTGCCCGATGCCGTGGCGCGCGGGCTGGCCGCCGCCGCCGATTGGCCCGCTGGCCTGCCGCAATCGACCATCCATGCCGATCTGTTTCCCGATAATGTGCTGATGCTGGATGGGCGCGTCACGGGCCTCATCGATTTCTATTTCGCCTGTACCGATGCCCGCGCCTATGATGTCGCCATCACCCACGCCGCCTGGTGTTTCTCTGCCGATGGCCGGCAGTTCTTCCCCGAACGCGCCGCTGGCCTGATGCGCGGCTATCTGGCCGAAGTCGGGCTCACGGCTGCAGAGCGGGCTGCCCTGCCGCGGCTGGCGGCCGGTGCCGCTCTG
This sequence comes from Sphingomonadales bacterium, assembly GCA_027485735.1. Taxonomy (GTDB): domain Bacteria; phylum Pseudomonadota; class Alphaproteobacteria; order Sphingomonadales; family Sphingomonadaceae; genus Sandarakinorhabdus. The sequence goes on from JAIXQM010000205.1 coordinate 11,339, forward strand.
CGCTTCACGCTCACCCGCGCCTATGACTGGCTCAACACGCCGGCCGATGCGCTGGTCACCCGCAAGGATCCGATGGCCTTTGCCCGCCGCCTGACCTGGTATCTGGCAGCGACACCGGAGATGATGGGTGGCTGATGACAGCCCGGCGCGCCCGCGCGTATCGATCTTCACCGATGGCGCCTGCAAGGGCAATCCCGGCCCCGGCGGCTGGGGCGCCATCCTGCGCGCTGGCGGCAAGGAACGGGAACTGAACGGTTCCGAACCCCATACCACCAACAACCGCATGGAATTGCAGGCGGCGATCTCGGCCCTGAACGCCCTCACCCGGCCCTGCGAGGTCGATCTCACCACCGACAGCGTCTATGTGCGCGACGGCATTTCGAAATGGGTGCACGGCTGGCAGAAGAACGGCTGGAAGACCGCCGACAAGAAACCGGTGAAGAACGATGATCTGTGGCAGGCCCTGCTTGCCGCCGCCCGCCCGCATGTCGTGCGCTGGCATTGGGTGAAGGGCCACGCCGGCCACGCGGAGAACGAACGCGCCGATGAACTGGCCAACGAAGCCATTGTGGCAATGAAGGAAGGCCGGCACGCAGGTCGTCATTGAGACCCCTCATTGAGCCCATTGCCAATCGGCCCGCAATCCGCTTTGAGGCTGACCATGGCTTCTGAACCCACCGCAAAGGGCATCAACGCCCGCCTCACCAAGGTCTGGATGACCTGGGGTGCCCAATTCCTGCCGTTCGCCGATGTCGCCAGCCCGGAATTGCCGCTTTCGCGCCTGCTGCGGCTGTCGCTGATCCAGGTCAGCGTGGGAATGAGCCTGGTGCTGCTGGTCGGTACGCTCAATCGCGTGATGATCGTCGAACTTGGCGTGCCGGCGACGTTGGTGGGCGTCATGCTGGCGCTGCCGCTGCTGGCCGCGCCGTTCCGCGCCTTGATCGGCCACAAATCCGATACGCACAAATCGGCGCTGGGCTGGCGGCGGGTGCCCTACATCTACATCGGCACGATGGTGCAATTCGGCGGCCTCGCCATCATGCCGTTTGCGCTGCTGGTGCTGGCCGGCGCGCAGGAAGCCTATGACGAACGCATCTGGCTGGGCCAGCCGGCCGCGGCATTGGCCTTCCTGCTGGTCGGCGCCGGCATCCACACCACGCAAACGGTCGGCCTGGCCCTCGCCACCGATCTCACCAAGCCCGAACAGCAGCCCAATGTGGTTGGCCTGATGTATGTGATGCTGCTGCTTGGCTCCATTGTCGCCTCGCTGTTCTTTGGCTGGGCGCTGGAGGATTTCAGCAACGGCCGCCTGATCCAGGTGATCCAGGGCAGTGCGGTTGTCACCATCTTCCTGAATTTTATCGCGCTGTGGAAACAGGAAGCCCGCGTGCCCCATTACATGCGCACCGAACCGGCCACGCCCGACCCGACGTTCCGCCAAAGCTGGGACCTGTTCGTGGGCAAGGAAAAGACCCTGCTGCGCCTGATCGCGGTCGGGTTGGGCACGCTGGCCTTTTCCATGTCGGATATCGTGCTGGAACCTTATGGCGGCGAAGTGCTGAAGCTGGGCGTGGGCACCACCACCCTGCTCAGCGCCATCATGGCGTTCGGCAGCCTGATGGGCTTTGCCTATGCCTCCTACATCCTCAGCCTGGGGGCCGATCCGTTCCGTATGGCCAGCCTGGGCGCCGTCATTGGCCTGCCGGCCTATGGCCTGATCATCATGGCCGCCGGATCCGACACGCCGGAACTGTTCACACTGGGCGTGCTGCTGGCCGGCATCGGCACTGGCTTGTTCGGCCACGGCACGCTGACCGCCACCATGCGGCTGGCCCCAACGGGCCAGATTGGCATCGCCATGGGGGCCTGGGGCGCGGTGCAGGCCACCAGCCAGGGCATCGGCGCCACCATCGGCGGCGTCATGCGCGATGCGGCCCGCGGCCTGTCGCTGGGGCTGGATGTGCCAGCGGCCGCCAACGGCTATGTGTTGATCTTCGCTCTGGAGCTGGCGCTGATGGCCGCCACGCTGGCAGCGATGTGGCCGCTGTTGAACCACGACGCTCGGGATTGACGCGTCGCTGCAACCGGGCAGCAGCATAGGCCGCGCATCACCTGCCATCACCTGAATAGGCGCCCGGAACGCAACAGCCGGATGTCGCGTTCAGGCTTGGACGGCCGCCGGCCTGATTCACCGGCGCGCGCCACCAGTTCCCAATGAAAAAGGCCGGCATCCCCGTGGGGACACCGGCCTGTTTCAGTCTGCCCGGCAAGGCCGGGACAAAGACTTACTTGGCAGCTTCAGCCGGAGCGGCTTCGGCCGGAGCGGCTTCAGCAGCCGGCGCCATGGCGTCGGCAGCCGGAGCAGCGGCTTCGGCAGCCGGAGCCGCCATTTCAGCGGCCGGGGCAGCAGCAGCGCCCTGCCAGAAATCGGCGAACCAAGTGGTGTTCGTGAGGATGGAAGCATGCACGAGCAGCGAGGCGGCAACAAAGCCGACGAACAGCAGCGGGATGCCAACGGACGGGCTGACGTAGAGCCAGATACGACCTTCATTCATGTGTCAGTCTCCCTTGCTCACTTCATCCACGGCGTCAAAGCGAACGCCAGGATGTGCGCCAGAACGGCAATTGCGCCATAGATACGGGTGCCCCACTTGAGGCCCTCGTTGATCTCGGTAGCTTCAGCTTCGGTCAGCCCGGTCGGGTAGACCTTGGTATTGTCAGCCATGTTATACTCCTCTCCCATTCGGGAAAATCGCTGGGCTTCTTGCGCCCACGGCCTCCCCGCCTGTTTGCCGGAACGGGCAACGAGCACGTGCGACCCAGTCCCTGCTGCAGGCTCCCATCGACGGGCCGATCCGTTACAGATCGCGACAGGACGTCGCAGCAGAATCACCCCTTACCCAAACTGTCGCATGTGTCAATCTGTCGCCGTAGCACTACCTAGCACCACGGTAACGCTGCTGCAGCGCAGCATCCAAGGATGCCGCATCGCAGCATGCAGGCAGGGCTTTTCCTGTCGTCGAAATCGCCTATTCTCCCGCGCTTGGCGGCCGGCCGTGGCTGGCCGAAGTGATGGGCCGAATCAGGCCATGGGGAGAATGCATGACCAGTCTTGATCGCCGCCAACTGCTGGCCGGCAGCGCTGCCCTGATGTTGCCGGGTATGGGTATGGCCAGTGCGGCCCGCGCCGCCGTCGCACCGGCAGCCGATGCACAGAAGAAGATCCGCGCCAGCATCGACCGGCAGCTGCCCGAGAACATCGCCCGCATCCAGGACTGGATCCGCCACCCCGGCATCGCCGCCGAAAACTGGCAGATGGAAGAGGCCTGCACCTACACCATGGGCCTGATCAGGGATGCCGGCTTCCAGATGGTCAAGCGCATGCCCACCAAGGGCCAGCCCGGCATTTTCGCCACGCTCGATGCCGGTGCCAAGCGCACGGTGGGCATCTATTTCATGTATGACGTGAAGCAGGTGAATCCAGCCGAATGGTCCAGCCCGCCGTTCGAGGCGCGCATCACCAACAAGCCGGGCTGGGGCCAGGTGATCGTCGGCCGCGGCGCCATCAATCAGAAGGGGCCGGAAGCCGCCTTTCTGGCCGCGCTCCACGCCTTCCGCGAAGCCGGACAGAAACTGCCAGTCAATCTTGTGCTGGTCGCCGAGGGCGAGGAAGAAATCGCCTCGCCCAATTTCCACCAGATCGTGCAGGCCCCCGAAGTGCTCGCCGCGCTGAAGAAATGCGACGGCATCGTCATCCCCACCGCCTGGCAATCGGCCAATGGCAGCACGATGATCAATCTGGGCGCCAAGGGCCCGATCGAATTCCAGCTGATCGCCAGCGGCGAACGCTGGGGCAAGGGGCCAAAGGGCGATATTCACAGCAGCCAGCACGCCCATGTCGATTCCCCCGTGTGGCACCTGGTGCAGGCGCTGAACACGCTGGTGAAGGAAGATGGCTTCACCCCCGCCATCGATGGCTGGTTCGACAATGTGCGCGGGCTGACAGCGCGCGAGAAGGAACTGATCGCAATGACGGCCGCCTCTCAGAGTGAGGCTGAAGCCAAGCGCGCCATGGGCGTGAAGATGTGGATCAACAACGAACCGTGGCAGCAGTCACTGGAACGGCTGGCGTCGCAGCCGACCGTCAACATCCAGGGCCTGGTCGCCGGCTATACCGGGCAAGGCGGCAAGACCGTGCTGCCCGGCCGGGCCGAAGCCAAGCTGGAGTGCCGGCTGGTGCCCAATCAGACCTTCCGTGAAGCCGAAGCCAAATTGAAGGCGCATCTGGCCAAACGCGGTTTCGGCGATATCGAAGTGGTGGTGAGCGGCGGCTACGACCCCACCGAAACCGCCGAAGACGCCCGCGTGGTGCGCGCCCAGCAGGCCGTTTATGCCCGATATGGCGCCCCCGCCACGCTCTACCCGCGCAGCGCCGGAAGCTGGCCCGGCAGCGTTTTTACCCAGCCGCCCGTCTCACTGCCCGCTGGCCAGTTCGGGCTTGGCCACGGCAGCGGCGCCCATGCACCGGATGAGTATTTCGTGGTGGAAAGCAGCAATCCCAAGGTGCAGGGCCTGGCCGGCTGCACCGCGGGGTTTGTCGACTTCCTCTACGAAATGGCGGTGGCGCGCTGACACAGGTGCGGGCCCCACTTCCGGATCAGCTGCCCCCAGGCCGCTGATCCGGAAGCGAAGCGCCATCCCGGTTCAGTTGGTGCTGTTGGTGATCCGCGGATCAAGCGGATCGCTATAGGAGCCGACCATGCCGGTGCGGGTGAGCCGGACGCAATAGTTGAAGGATTTGCCCCGCGATCCGTTGCTGTCGATGAACGTGAGGAGGCCGGTCGCGTTTCCCGGCTTGAGATCGCGGAATTCCGACGGAAGCGCGGTTCCCCAAACCGGTTCAGTCGTGCCGACTTCCCAGATCTTGATATTCTGCAAGGCGTTTGCGTCCCAAGTATAGACATTGTTATTATTGCCATCAACATCATAGGCCAGCACAAAGGCGAACGGGCGGCCGTTGTTGACAGGCAACTGGATGTCTCCCGCTCCTGGGTAGAACCAGACATAGGGCGTGGCCGAATCCGTTGCATAGGCAACGGTGGACGTGTCGATTGCAACCTGATCCTTGTTCCCATTCTTGGCGATTTTCACGCGGATATAGACGAAGCAGCCAGGATAGTTTGTATCGGGCATTGTTCGATCCTTTTACTTGGGGTTGATTCACGCACTACTGTCGGTTTCACGACGATCCTGATGAAAGGGAGGGCGCGCGCGCCGGGAACAGCGCCACGAAATCGGGATGGGCATAGCCTGCCTGCTGTAGGCGGCCGACAATCGCCCAGCCTTCGTCGGCGCGCTGTTCGGCGATCAGCGCCTTGGCCTGCAGCACGGCCGTGCTGGCCATCGGCGCTCCCCTCGCCCGCTCCACCGCACCCAGCAGGGCCTTCCAATGGCCGGCATTCGGCGCCATCAGGCCAAGGCCGCCATGCGCGCTGGCAAACAGGGTCATGTTGGGCGATCCGGCGGCGCTGCGATCGAGTTTTGCGGCAGTCGCTGCCACCACCTCATAATGCTTGGCCGCTGCTGCTGGGTTGCGCTGCCTGAGCGCAACGACGGCCAGCACCAACCGCGCCAGATTTTCCTGCTCCAGCGTGGCATTGTTGATTTCCAAACCGGCCCGTCGCCTGGCGTCGATCGCCTGCAGCAGGCCGCCAGCAAGACGGGCGGCCGTCGCATGATCGCGCGCGTCCTTGGCCAGTTGCGCCGCCAGCAACTGCGCATTGCGCTGATATTCGGCGGCCTGGGCATTGCTGCGGTCGCGCGCCGACATGGCGGTGGCCAGGGCAATGGCCTCATCCGCTACGGGCCGCGCTTCCTCGGTACGGCCCAGATCGTTGAGCGCGCGGGCGTGCTGGGTGGTGATGATCGTCAGCTTGGTCAGCAGCGCCTGGTTCTTGGGATCAGCGGCAAAGGCCTGACGATAGAGCGCCACGCCCTGCCCATAGAGCGCTGCCGCCCGCGCAAATTCATAGCGGCGGGCAGCAACCCGCGCCGCCCACGACAGCGTTTCGCCATATTGCATGATGGCATCATCAAGGGTGCGATTGGCTTCGTAAAAGCGGCGATCAATCGCCAGCGCGACGGCAAAATGCCGGCTCGCGGCGGCCAGGTCGCCGCTTTCGGAAGCCACGGTGCCCAGATTGGACTGGGCGTAGCTTTTCTCCAGTTGCCAGGCGAATTTCCGCGGCTCTGCTGCCACCAGCTTGCTGGCCAGCGCGTCATAGCCCTGGAACTGGCGCTTGGCCGCACCCAGATCACCGCGCTGCCAGGCGATGAAGCCCACCCAGTACAGCGACTGGGCATGGTCGAACTGGCGCTGCGGCACATCAGGTTCACGCGCCAGCAGCTCGGCGGTGGTCGCCGCAGCCGCCTGATAGGTTTTCACGGCGCCGGCCAGATTTCCGCGATTATTCTCGATCTCGCCCAGCAGCAACTGCACCCGCGCCCGCCGTCCCAGCGCATCGGCATCCAGCGCCGCCAGATCTTGCCGGTCATAGCTGGTCATCAACCGGCTGCCGACGGTTTCCAATATGTCGAGCCGGCCAACCTCATCGAGCCGCCCGCGCAGATCCGTGAGCATGAATTCGGTGAGATCCTGCGCTTCGTTGCGCTGGAACAGCGCCTCGTTGCGGGCAACGGTGGCGCTCCACGCCAGCACGCTCATCACCGCCGCGATGGCAAGTGATGCGGTGGTCGCCGCAATCCTGATCCGCGCCCGGCGGCGATCATCGCGCCGCACAAGTTCATCAAGACCAACCCCCAGAAGCGCGGCAGCGATCTTCAGTCTGGCCCCGCGCTTGCCATCGCCGCTGTCCCGCGCATCGGCCGCAAGCGGTGCGTCGAGCGCCTCCGGGGTCACCTCCATGGCGCCATTGACCACATGGGTGAGCGCCCGGGGGAAACATTCATCCGCCTCACGACTGGGCAGAGCCGCGGCGCCCGGTTCACCGCCAACGATCAGGGCCAGAATATTCGCCGGATCGCGATGGGTCTTGAACCACGCAATCTCGCGATTGACCCACTGCGACTTCGCCGAATTCGGCGAGCAGATGACAATCAGAAATTCCGAATTGGCCAGCGCTTCTTCAACAGCATGGCCGATGCTGGCGCCGGCGGCCTCTTCCTCGCGATCCTTGAACAGCGGGTGCAATCGCGCCGGCACCGGCCCGCGGCGGCCTTCGGTGCCAATCAGCGGCCGGGGCGTGCGATAGGTTTCAATGGCGTGATGCAGCCACTTCCCCCATTTCGCGTCGGCCCAGCTATAACTGATGAACGCCTTGTACCGGAAATTCGGCAACAATTACCCTCCTCTTGCACATGAAGATGGACGGAGAAATATTGCTGTTCTGACGAGCCAATCTGCTCACCGATATTATATTTTGTAAACGTATTTTTACGTTTTCATTCCTCTTGGTCACGCGGACGAATGCAGCCAGGCGGACATGGCGCTGGCGGTGCCGGGCAAGTTCTCGCCAGCCCGCCGGATGCCGCCTATAGGCTTCAGGATGGACACGCGGAAACGCTTCGATGCCTGAATTGGCCGCCCGTACCGACGATCCGGCTGATCAGCCGCCAATCGTGCGGCCGCATTCGCTGTGGCGGGCGATGGCGCGCGGCGTGGTTGGCAGGTGCCCGCGCTGTGGGCAGCATCCGCTGTTCCGCGCTTTCCTCAAGCCGGTCGATCGTTGCGGCCACTGTGACCAGGATTGGTCATTCCAGCGCGCCGATGATTTTCCGGCCTATGCCTCGCTGTTCATCACCGGCCACTTGGTGGCGCCGCTGGCCGTGCATCTGGCGCGGGACGCCAGCATATCGTCTGCGATGGCCTCCGCTATCATCCTGCCAATCACGGCGGCGCTGGCAATTGGCCTGTTGCAGCCGTGCAAAGGGGCCATCATCGCCGTGCAATGGCGGATGGGCATGCACGGGTTCCAGCGCGATCCTTCAGCCGCCGACGACGCGACGCCCTGACGTGGCAGTCACGCCCTGATGAAACGGTCCACGCCGCTGCCGTCCTTCACGCGGCTGACCCGGCCGCGCTCTTCCAACCAGTGCAGGTGGGCGACGGTTTCACCTGTTGCCAACCCGTAATCCGCCTCACCAATCGGCCTGCGGAACAGGGCGGCGAAGCAATCCACCGCGGTTCGGGGTTCAGCGCAGAAGGCCTCCAGCTTTTCCAGCTTGCCATGATGATCGGCGGCGAGTTGGTCCAGTCGCATGTGCAGGCCATAGAAGGGCTCGTTGTGCGCGGGCAGTACCAGCACATGATCGGGAATGGCGCGCAGCGTGTCGATGCTCTCCAGCCAGTCACCCAGCGGATCGGCATAAGGCTCGGTGGGATAAACGGATACGTTCGACGTGATGCGCGGCAGCACCTGATCGCCGCTGATCATCACGTCGTCCGCTACCAGGCAGGCATGTTCCGGCGCATGGCCGCGGCCGACCACCACGGTGAACTGGCGCGGGCCAATGGTGAGCACATCGCCGTCGCGCAGCCGCTTGAAGCCGGCGGGCATCTTTGAAATGATCTTGCCGAAATTGCCCCAGGCCTTGGCCTTCATGGCGGCGACCTGCTCCTCGCTCCAGCCGGCGCGGACGGAGAAGGCCACGGCTTCAACGGGCGGCGCATCGCGCACATCCAATGTGAGCGTGCGCGCCAGCAGATATTCGGTGCGGGTGATTTCCAGCGGCACATCCCACTTGCGGCACAGCCAGCCGGCCATGCCGAGGTGATCGGGATGATAATGGGTGACGATGACGCGGGTGACGGGCTTGCCCTTCAACGCGCCGGCAAACAGCGCTTCCCACGCCGCTTTCGAAGCCGGCAGGCCCACCCCGGTATCGACAATCGCCCAGCCGTCGCCGGCATCGATCACCCACAGGTTGATGTGATCCAGCCCGAACGGCAGGCCCATGCGCACCCAGAAAATGCCGGGCGCCACTTCTTCGGCTTCGCCCGGCCCCGGCACCCAACGGCCGAGCGGATAGCGCAGGCCCTTGATCTCGTCAGCGTCGCGCGGCTCCGAGCTGGCCTGACCGGCGGGGATGGGCAGCAAGGGCGGTGGTTCGGTCATGATGACCAAGGGGTAGCGGGCAGGCCACGCGGCGTCGACTCTCCTTGCCGACAGGATGGGCTTGCGGCAGGGAAACCCCGCTATGCATCCCAATGCCGCCTTTCGCAGCAATGATGACCCGCTCGCTTTCGTGGCGGCGCAAGGCTTTGCCCACATCTTTGGCCAAACGCTCGATGGACCGCGCGTGGCGCATGCGCCGGTGCTGGTGAGCGCGGCGGGCACGGTGATGTTCCACCTCGCGCGTGGCAATGCGCTGGCGCAACATCTCGATGGCCTCACCGCGCTGATCAGCGTCGGCGGGCCGGGCCATTATATCTCCCCCAACTGGTATGGGGAGCCGGCCAACAATGTGCCCACGTGGAATTACCAGGCGGTCGAGATCGAAGGCCCGGTGCGCGCCATGAGCATGGACGAACTGGAGGAATTGCTGCACGTCGCTTCGGCCACCTTCGAGCCCCGGGTGGGCGAGAACTGGACCATGCACAAGATGGAGCGCTCGCGCGCCGAAGCGATGATGCGCGCCATCACCGGGTATGAACTCACCCCCGCCGCCATCCGTACCACGCGGAAAGCCAGCCAGAACCGCAGCGAGGCCGATGCGGCCGGCGTGACCGCGGCGCTGGAGCGACTGGGCGAGACAGAAGGCGCGGCGAGAATCCGCGCCGCAAGGAAGACATCATGAAACTCGCTGTTTTCGATTGCGATGGCACGTTGATCGACAGCCAGGTCAACATCATCCGGGCGATGGAGCAGAGTTTCCAGCGCCACCGCCTTCCCGCCCCCGACAGCCACGCCACCCGCCGCATCGTCGGCCTGAGCCTGGTGGAAGCCATGCAGGCGCTGCTGCCGGAGGCGGATCATGACCTGCACCTGAGTCTGGCCGAAGACTACAAGACCGCCTTCCAGCGCCTGCGGGCCGACAAGGCGCTGGATGCCGAGCCGCTCTATCCGGGCATCCGCAGCCTCCTCGATACGCTCGATGGGCAGGGCTGGCTGTTGGCAGTGGCCACCGGAAAATCTGATCGCGGGCTGAAGCTGGCGCTCGAACATCACGGCATCCATCACCTGTTCGTCAGCTTGCAAACCGCCGATCGCCACCCGTCCAAGCCTCATCCTTCAATGCTGCATATGGCGCTGGTCGAAGCAGGCGCGAAGGCCGAACAGGCGGTGATGATCGGCGATACCATCTTCGATATCGCCATGGGCGAAGCCGCGGGCGTGAAGAGTATCGGCGTCGATTGGGGCTATCACGACGCGCATGAACTGATCGACGCCGGCGCCGCGCATGTCGCCGATGATGCCGATCATCTGCTGGCGTTGCTCAATGGCTGAAGAACCGTCCCCCGACGACATGCCGGGTTCCGGTGAGATGATCGCCCGGCTGCGGCGGCTGGGCCGGATCATGGCGATCCTGGCGTTGGCATTCGGCGGCGCGTTCGTGGTTCTGGCGCGGCGCAGTGCAGCGGCCGGCGAAAACGGTGAGGTGGCGAGCGGGCTGTTCTGGGTCGCGGCCGTGCTGCAGTTTGCGCTGGCATTCGTCTTGCTGCAGCGTGGCCGGCGGGGGTAAGGCCAATCCATGCGTGAAGCCCCCCTCCCCACCGCCGAAGCGAAGAAGCGTTATCTGGTCTATCTCGCCGTCCGCCTGACCGGGCTGGCGGTGATGGCCACCGGCGTGTGGCTGGTGCGCGAAGTGGGGCAGGCGCCGGGGCTGGCGGTGGTGCTGCTGGGTGGCTGCTCGCTGTTCGTTCGGCCGAAGCATCTGGGCCTCACCCGCAAATGAAGCGCTTCTACAAAGACGCAACCGTCACCGGCGACGGGCCGTTCGGCGTGGCGCTGGACGGCCGGCCGCTGCGCACGCCGGCACGTGTGCCGCTTGCGGTGCCCACGCGATCGCTGGCGGAAGCCATTGCCGGCGAATGGCAGGCACAAGGCGAGAAGATTGATCCGCGCAGCCTGCCGCTCAGCGGCTTTGCCAACGCTGCCATTGATCGGGTCGCAGCAGACCACGCCGGTTTTGCCAAACGGCTGGCGACTTATGCGGAAAGCGAACTTATTGCCTATCGCGCCGATGGCCCGGCCTCGCTGCTGGCGGCGCAGGCAACGGCCTGGGACCCATGGGTGGAATGGCTCGCCCGCCGTTACGACGTGGGGTTGACCATCACCACCGGCATCATGCACGTCGCCCAGCCGCCGGCGACGCTGATCCGCCTGCACACGGCCTTTGCCGCCTTCACGCCGTTCCAGCTGGCGCCATTGGATCCGATCGTGACCATCACGGGTTCGGCCGTGCTGGCGCTGGCGGTGGCGGAAGGCGAAATCGAGGCGCAAGCCGCCTATGACATCGCGCACGTCGACGCGCTTTGGCAGGAACAGCAATGGGGCCGCGATCCGCTGGCGGAAAAGGCCGAAGCAGAGCGCCGCGCCGATCTCGATTCGGCGATCCGCTGCCTGCGCCTGTTGGCAGGGTGAAAACAACGCACTTGCCCCAAACATCGCAATTGCTAGGGAACGTGCCAAGGGAGTGCACCCATGCTGAAGCAACTGGAAGAACTGGAACGCCGCCGTGACGCCGCCCGCATGGGTGGTGGGGAAAAGCGCATCGAGGCCCAGCACAAGAAGGGCCGGCTGACGGCGCGCGAGCGGCTGGATATCCTGCTGGATCCCGGCAGCTTCGAAGAGCTCGACATGTATGTGGAGCACAACTGCACCGAATTCGGCATGGCCGAACAGAAGATCCCCGGTGACGGCGTGGTGACCGGCAGCGGCACCATCAACGGCCGGCTCGTCTATGTCTTCTCCCAGGATTTCACCGTTTTCGGCGGATCGCTGTCTGAACGCCACGCCCAGAAGATCTGCAAGATCATGGACACCGCCATGAAGGTTGGCGCGCCGGTGATTGGCCTCAACGATTCGGGCGGCGCCCGCATCCAGGAAGGCGTCGCCAGCCTTGGTGGCTATGCCGAAGTGTTTCAGCGTAACGTGCTGGCTTCCGGCGTGGTGCCGCAGATTTCGCTGATCATGGGGCCCTGTGCCGGCGGTGCCGTCTATTCGCCGGCCATGACCGACTTCATCTTCATGGTGAAGGATTCAAGCTACATGTTCGTCACTGGCCCGGACGTGGTGAAGACGGTGACGAACGAGGTGGTGACCCAGGAAGAATTGGGCGGCGCCATCACCCACAGCACCAAATCCGGCGTGGCCGATCTGGCGCTGGAAGATGATATCGACGCGTTGCTGCGAACGCGGATATTCTTCGATTTCCTGCCGCTCAACAACCGCGAGGATGCGCCGTTCCGGCCGACCAGCGACGATCCGCTGCGCATCGATCACAGCCTCGACACGCTGATCCCGGCCAGCGCCGCCAAGCCGTATGACATGCACGAGCTGATCCAGAAGGTCGCCGACGATGGCGAATTCTTCGAGCTGCAGCCCGGCCATGCCGGCAATATCCTGATCGGCTTTGCGCGCATCGAAGGCCATACCGTGGGCATCGTCGCCAACCAGCCGACCGTGCTGGCTGGCTGCCTCGACATCAACGCGTCCAAGAAGGCCGGCCGCTTCGTGCGATTCTGCGATGCCTTCAACATCCCGATCGTGACGTTCGTGGATGTGCCCGGCTTCCTGCCCGGCGTGGCGCAGGAATATGGCGGCATCATCAAGCATGGCGCCAAACTGCTGTTTGCCTATGCCGAAGCCACCGTGCCGAAAATCACCGTGATCACGCGCAAGGCCTATGGCGGCGCCTATGACGTGATGGCCTCAAAGCATCTGCGTGGCGACCTGAACTATGCTTGGCCCACCGCCGAAATCGCCGTAATGGGCGCCAAGGGCGCCGTGGAAATCATCTTCCGCCAGGATATCGGCGACAAGGACAAGATCGCCGCGCGCACCGCCGACTAGGAAGCCGGCTTCGCCAGTCCCGGCGTGGCGGCATGGATGGGCTTCGTCGAGGAGGCGATCATGCCGCAGGCA
>JAIXQM010000020.1 GCA_027485735.1 Sphingomonadales bacterium
AGAACGTCAGGTGGGAACCAGTTGTGGTGAACCAGGGTTCACCCAGTGCCAGCCCCCGATAGGATGATTATCGCCTCAGGGATGCTTGCTCGCTCGTACCGGGCAGTGCCCGCCACCTGCTTATATAGGGTAGAAGGCCCGAAAGCTCAAGCAGATGCGCAGCGGCACATGCGCTCATACGCGGGCGAGCTGTTCCATCCGTTCGACGATGCGGGCAAGGCGGGTAATGTCCACCACGGGCGCCGCGGCGGCTGGCGGCGCAATGCCGGCGCGCGCATCGGCCAGTTCATCGGCCAGCATCAGCGCGGTCATCACCAGCAACTGGCCTTCGGGCACGCTGCCCAGCGATCCGGTGATGCGTTCGGCGCGGGCGGCGATCTCGTCGCCCAGGCGCGAAATGCGGTCCTCATCGCCGTCACGGCAACTGATGCGATAGGTGCGGCCGGTGATGGTGAGCAGTGCCTGGCCCATTTTCGTCACTCCTGCCCGATGAGGGTGTCGAGGGCGCGCACAGCTTCGGCGGCAGCGGCTTCGATCCGCTGCAGGCGTGCGCGGTCACCAGCAGCGGTGGCCGCTTCGGCGCTTCGGCGAGCCTCGATCGCGGCCAACGCCGTTTCGAGTCGCACCAACAGGCTCATCAATTCCGAAATCGACCTGCTCCCCAGCCAGCTCAAGGGCTTGCGGCATGTTTATAAGACGGGATATCAGCCCGGGTCAAGCCGGCTGCGTGCGGCAATCACGGTGAACCGCAACTGGAAGGTTGACGCGTGCGCGAAGGGTAGGCCAAAGCCGCCCGCAACAAATAGTCACCACCGGGAATCGCTCCCGCCCGTACCGGCCACCGCGCCAGTGCGGATGGTTTACAGGAACGGCCTCATGACCGATCTCGCACGCTGCGCCAATGCCATCCGGGCGCTGGCCATGGATGCGGTGGAAGCTGCCAACAGCGGCCACCCTGGAATGCCGATGGGCATGGCCGATGTCGCGACCGTGCTGTTCGCCAACCATCTGAAGTTCGATCCCAAGGCGCCGCGCTGGCCGGATCGAGATCGTTTTGTGCTGTCGGCCGGCCATGGTTCGATGCTGATCTATGCGCTGTTGCACCTGACCGGCTATGAGAAGCCGTCGCTGGATGACATCAAGCGCTTCCGCCAGTGGCATTCCCCGTGCGCCGGTCATCCGGAAAACACCGAACTGCCGGGCGTGGAATGCACCACCGGGCCGTTGGGGCAGGGCCTCGCCATGTCCGTGGGCATGGCGATGGCGGAGCGGCACCTGAATGGCGTGTTCGGCGATGCGCTGGTGGATCACCACACCTGGGTGGTTGCCGGCGATGGCTGCCTGATGGAAGGCATCAGCCAGGAAGCGATTTCGCTGGCCGGCCATTTGAAGTTGGGCCGCCTCAACGTGATCTGGGACGACAACAAGATTTCCATCGATGGCCCGGTGAGCCTGTCGTCCAGCGAAGACATGGCCGGGCGCTTCGCCGCCGCCGGCTGGCATGTCGTGGCCTGTGATGGCCATGATTTCGCCAGCATCGATGCGGCGCTGACCGCGGCCAAGGCCGATCCGCGCCCCAGCCTGATCGCGGCGCGTACCACCATCGGCAAGGGGGCTCCAACCAAGGCCGGCACCAGCGGCAGCCACGGCTCGCCTTTGGGCGCCAAGGAAATCGAAGGCGCCCGTGCCGCGCTGGGATGGGAATATGGCCCGTTCGAGATCCCGGCTGACATCAAGGCCTGGTGGGAAGGGCTTGGCGCCCGCGGCAAGTCGGCGCGCGCAGATTGGGAATCGCGTCTCGCTGCCGACAGCCAAGCCGGCGAGTTCAACCGGCGCATGGCAGGCGAGCTTCCCGCCGCCGATCCGATGCCAGCCTATCTGGCCAGCCTGGTGGCGACGCCGCCCAAGGTTGCGACCCGCAAGTCCAGCGAAATGGCGCTCGACGCATTGGTGCCGGCACTGCCTGAACTGCTGGGCGGTTCGGCGGATTTGACAGGCTCCAACAACACCAAGGCCAAGGGCCAGCCGCTGTTCACCGCCGATGATTACAGCGGCCGCTATGTCCATTACGGCATTCGCGAATTTGGCATGGCCGCCGCGATGAACGGCATGGCGCTGCACGGCGGGATCATTCCTTATGGCGGCACCTTCCTGGTGTTCAGCGATTATATGCGCAACGCCATCCGCCTGGCCGCGATCCAGCAGATCCGCGTGATCCACGTTGGCACGCACGACAGTATCGGGCTGGGCGAGGATGGCCCGACCCATCAGCCGATCGAGCATCTGGCAAGCTTGCGCGCCATGCCCAATCTGGCGGTGTGGCGGCCGGCTGATGCCATCGAGACAGCGGAAGCCTGGTCCTTTGCCCTCAAGGACGAAAAGCGCCCGTCCATCCTGGCGCTGTCGCGGCAGAATCTGCCGCCGCTGCGTGATGACGTTACCGAAAATCGTTCGGCGCGAGGCGCTTATCGCCTGAAGGCTGCCACCGCGCCGCGCCAGGTCGTGCTGGTCGCGACCGGTTCAGAAGTGCATATTGCTGCCGAAGCTGCGGCGCTGCTTGAAGCCGATGGCATTGGCTGCGACGTGGTATCGATGCCGTGCTGGGAAGTGTTTGCGGCGCAGGACGCTGGCTATCGCACGGATGTGCTGCCGGGCGATGCGCTGAAGGTCTCGGTGGAAGCCGGCGTGACCATGGGCTGGGAACGCTGGACGGGAAGCGACGGGCTGAATATCGGCATCGATCATTTCGGGGCTTCGGCCCCGGCGGAACGGCTCTATGCCGAATATGGTTTGACCGCGCCGGCGATTGCCGCGCGGGTGAAGGCCCGGTTGGGCTGAAATTCAAGAAGGATCAATGACATGGCTGTAAAAGTTGCAATCAACGGTTTCGGGCGCATCGGCCGCAACGTGCTGCGCGCCATCATCGAATCCGGCCGCACCGATATCGAAGTGGTGGCGATCAACGATCTGGCGAGCCCTGAGGCCAACGCCCGCCTGCTGGCACGCGACAGCGTGCATGGCGCCTTTCCCGGCACGGTGAGCGTGGATGGTGATGCCATCGTTGTGAACGGCAAGCGCATCGCGGTCACCGCCGAGCGTGACCCGGCCAAGCTGCCCCATGCCGCCATGGGCGTGGATATTGCCTTGGAATGCACCGGTTTCTTCACCGATGCCGCCAAGGCCGGTGCCCATATTACGGCCGGTGCAAAGAAGGTGCTGATCTCCGCTCCGGGCAAGAATGTTGATCTGACAGTGGTTTACGGCGTGAACCACGACAAGCTTGAAGCCAGCCACAACATCGTTTCCAACGCCTCTTGCACCACCAACTGCCTGGCGCCGGTCGCCATGGTGCTGGACCGCGAGTTCGGCATCGTGAAGGGCCTGATGACGACGGTGCACGCCTACACCAACGATCAGAAAATTCTTGATCAAATTCATGATGATCCGCGCCGTGCGCGTGCTGCTGCCCTGTCGATGATCCCTACCACCACCGGCGCTGCCCGCGCCGTGGGCGAGGTGCTGCCGCAGTTGAAGGGCAAGCTGGATGGCTCGGCGATCCGGGTGCCGACGCCGAATGTGTCGGTGGTCGATCTCACCTTCGAATCGGCCCGTCCGACGACGAAAGATGAAGTGAATCAGGTGCTTGCGAAGGCTTCTGCGGGTGAACTGAAGGGCGTGCTCGATTTCACGGTGGAGCCGCTGGTTTCCATCGACTTCAACCACAGCCCGGCTTCGTCCACCGTGGACAGTCTGGAAACCGCCGTGATCGGCGGCAACATGGTGCGCGTGCTGACCTGGTATGACAATGAATGGGGCTTCTCCAACCGCATGGCTGATACCGCCGTCGCCATGGGCAAGTTCCTGTAAGAACTATGGCTTCGTTCCGCACCATCGATGATATGCCGGCGCTGGCCGGCAAGACCGTGTTGGTCCGCGCTGACTTGAATGTGCCGATGGCCGATGGCCATGTGAGTGATGACACCCGCCTGCGCGCTGCGGTGGCGACCATCGCGGCGCTGGCCGATGCCGGGGCCAAGGTGCTGGTGCTGTCGCACTTCGGCCGACCCAAGGGGCGCGACGAGAAGAACAGCCTGAAGCCGATTGCGCTGGCACTTGGTGCCGTTCTGGGCCGGCCGGTAGCCTTTGTGGCGGATTGCGTTGGCGCAGGCGTGACGGCGGCTGCCGGCGCGCTGCCGGCCGGTGGCGTCGCGGTTCTGGAGAACACCCGCTTCCATGCCGGCGAGGAAGCCAATGATCCGGCGTTCGTGGCGGAACTGGCTGCAGCCGGCGATTTCTATGTGAACGACGCCTTTTCGGCCGCACACCGCGCCCATGCCAGCACTGAAGGCCTGGCGCATTTGCTGCCGGCCTTCGCCGGGCGGACGATGGAAGCCGAATTGAAGGCGCTGGAAGCTGCGCTCGGCAGCCCGAAGCGGCCGGTGGCGGCGATCGTGGGCGGCGCCAAGGTTTCGAGCAAGATCGACGTACTCACCCATCTGGTGGAAAAGGTCGATCACCTGATGATCGGCGGCGGCATGGCCAACACCTTCCTGGCAGCGCGCGGCATCGATGTTGGCAAGTCGCTGTGCGAGCATGACCTGAAGGAAACCGCGCTCGACATCATGTCGCGGGCCGAAAAAGCCGGCTGCACCATCCACCTGCCGTACGACGTGGTGGTGGCCAAGGAGTTCAAGGCCCACGCCGCCAATCGCGTTGCCAATATCCACGATATCCAGGCCGATGAAATGGTGCTGGATATCGGCCCGGCCGCGGTCGAGGCGCTGGCGGATGCGCTGAAAACCTGCGCGACGGCCCTGTGGAACGGGCCGCTTGGCGCGTTTGAAATTCCGCCCTTCGATGCCGCCACCGTGGCACTGGCCCGCACGGCGGCCGCGCTGACGCAAGGTGGCACGCTGCTCACCGTGGCGGGCGGCGGTGATACGGTGGCGGCGCTGGCGCATGCGGGCGTCACCCAGGATTTCAGTTTCATTTCCACCGCCGGTGGCGCCTTCCTGGAATGGATGGAAGGCAAGCCACTGCCCGGCGTGGTTGCGCTTCAACAGGCTTAAAGGAGACACGCGATGTCGATGACCCCCACCATCAAGGCGATCCTTGCCAATTACGAGAGCGACAATCCCGGCACCAAGGGCAACATCGCGCGGCTGTTGATGCAGGGCCGCCTGGGCGGCACCGGCAAGATGGTGATCCTGCCGGTCGATCAGGGTTTCGAGCATGGCCCGGCGCGCAGCTTTGCGCCCAACCCCGAAGCCTATGATCCGCATTATCACTACCAGCTTGCCATCGATGCCGGCCTGTCGGCCTATGCCGCGCCGCTGGGCATGCTGGAAGCCGGCGCCGACACGTTCGCCGGCCAGATCCCGACCATCCTGAAGCTGAACAGCAGCAACAGCTGGGCCACTGGCATCAACCAGGCCGTCACCGGCAGCGTGGACGATGCCCTGCGCCTGGGCTGTGCGGCCATCGGCTTCACCATCTATCCGGGCGCGGACGACGTGTTCGACATGATGGAAGAATTCCGCGAACTGGCCGCCGAAGCCAAGTCGGTCGGCCTCGCCACCGTGCTGTGGAGCTATCCGCGCGGCGGCCTGCTCAGCAAGGACGGCGAACTGGCGCTCGACGTTGGGGCCTATGCTGCGCACATGGCGGCCCTGCTGGGCGCGCACATCATCAAGGTGAAGCTGCCGAGTGCGCATATCGAGCAGAAGGACGCGGTGAAGGCCTATGAAGCCGGCGACTGGTCCGGCCAGGACAAGCGCGTTGCCCATGTGGTGAAGTCGTGCCTGAACGGCCGCCGCCTGGTGGTCTTCTCCGGCGGCGCGACCAAGGGCACCGATGCGGTGTTCAGCGATGCGGTTGCCATCCGTGATGGCGGCGGCAACGGCAGCATTATCGGCCGCAACACTTTCCAGCGCCCGCGCGCTGAAGCGCTGGCGATGCTGGACAAGATCGTCGACATCTATCTCGGCAAGGTTTGAGCGGGGGCCTGACCTTGAGCAGCACGGACGACGAACTGGTTCCCCTGCCGGCAGACTTTGCCGACCGCTTCGAACAGGATGAGCGGCCGGCCTGCCAGCTTTATGTCGTCTCGCCGCCGCGCATCGAAATCCCCGCCTTCACCGAAAGCCTGAAGGCCGCGCTCGATGGCGGCCCGGTGGCGGCGTTCCAGCTTCGGCTGAAGGATGTGAGCGATGCCGACGTGCTGCGCGCCTGCGAGGCGCTGTTGCCGGTGTGCAATGCGGCTGACGTGGCCTTCATCCTGAACGACCGTGCCGATCTGGCCAAACAGGCGGGTGCCGATGGCGTCCATCTGGGGCAGGGCGATGGTTCGATTGCGGATGCCCGCGCGCTGCTTGGTCGTGAGGCCCAGATCGGCCGCACCTGCCACGACAGCCGGCACCTGGCGATGGAAGCTGGCGAGCAGGGCGCGGATTATGTGGCGTTCGGGGCGTTTTACGACACCACCACCAAGCCCAGTCATTATCGACCGCAGCCGGAAATATTGAGCTGGTGGATCACGCTGAGCCAATTGCCCTGCGTCGCCATCGGCGGCATCTTCCCGCACAACGCCGCGCCGCTGGTCGAGGCCGGGGCCGATTTCATCGCCGTGGTGCGGGCGGTGTGGGATCATGAGGGTGGGCCGGGTGCGGGGGTTGCCGCTTTCAGGGACGTGCTGGGCTGGTAATCGCGCCCCGCATCCGCTAAGGCGCGCCCCGTCCTCTATCGCTCTTTCGCATTCCCATTCCCCAAT
>JAIXQM010000245.1 GCA_027485735.1 Sphingomonadales bacterium
GCGGTTGATGCGCACGATCTGCACGCGCAGCACGTCGCCGATGTTCAGCACTTCGGACGGGTGGTTGACGCGCTTGTAGCTCATGTCGGTCACGTGCAGCAGGCCGTCGATGCCGCCCAAATCCACGAACGCACCATAGTCGGTGATGTTCTTCACGGTGCCGTCAACGATCTGGCCTTCCGCCAGGCTGCTGATCAGTCCGGTGCGGGCTTCTGCGCGCGATTCTTCGAGGATCGAACGACGCGACACCACGATGTTGCCGCGCTTGCGGTCCATCTTCAGCACCTGGAAGGGCTGCGGCAGGTTCATCAGCGGGGTGACATCGCGCACCGGGCGGATATCAACTTGCGAGCCGGGCAGGAAGGCCACGGCGCCGCCGAGATCGACGGTGAAGCCGCCCTTGACGCGGCCGAAGATCACGCCTTCGACGCGCTCGCCAGCAGCGAACTTGGTTTCCAGCGCATCCCAGCTGGCTTCGCGGCGGGCGCGATCACGGGACAGCATAGCTTCGCCCTGCGCGTTTTCCACGCGGTCAACGAACACTTCGACTTCATCACCAACCTTCAGGTCGGTCTTGCCATCCAGGCCGGCGAATTCGCGCAGGGGCACGCGGCCCTCGCTCTTCAGGCCGACATCGATGACGACAAATTCATTTTCAAGGGCGGTGACAATACCGCGAACAACACGGCCTTCAAAGCTCTGGTTCTCACCGAGCGAGGCATCAAGCAGAGCCGCAAAATCATCACGGGTCGGCTGGGCAGAAGTAGCCATAGAGTATCATTCACCTTCATTTGGGCCGGCGCGGGCAAGGATGGACGGCAAGAGCCGCCTATACCCACGAAACCCCTCGACAAGGCACCATTGCCCGCCGTTCATCGCCGTCGCGGTGGCACCATGCCAGCCGCTCAAGAGAAACCGGAAAAAGCCAAGCGCCCGCACAGGGAAACCCCGCCGGGACGCCGATAACCCCTTACCGGCTGTGCTGCGCGCGTGCCTTTTCAACCAAGGCAATCGCTGCAGCGACGGCCGCGGCTATACTGAGATTACTGGTATCAAGCAAGGCAGCATCACTGGCCTGCACCAAGGGCGCGGCAGAGCGCCCGGAATCGCGGGCGTCACGCGCATGGATATCGGCCAGCACATCGGCCAGAGTCTGATCGCTGCCCCCAGTTTCTTTGGCGCGCCCAGCCTGTTCGGCATGGCGGCGCTGGGCACGCACTTCGGGCGCCGCCGTCACGAACAATTTGGCGATGGCATCGGGCGCGATCACCGTGCCGATATCCCGCCCATCCAGCACCGCCCCACCCGATTGCTTGGCAAAGCTGCGCTGCACATCGAACAGCACCGCCCGCACTGCCGGGTGGCTGGACACGATCGAGGCATAATCACTGTTCAGCGCGCTCATCAGATCAGGATCATCCAGCAGCGCCGGATCAAGCTGCCGCGCCGCCTGCGCCGCAGCCTCGGCATCATAGGGATCATGCCCCGCCAACCGCACCGCCAACCCGCAGGCGCGATACAATTTGCCGGTATCCATGAACGGCAGGCCGTAATGCCGGGCCAGCGCCTTGGCGATGGTGCCCTTGCCGCTGGCAGCCGGGCCATCAACGGCGATGACGAGGGGAGGGGTGGTAATCACCGGTTGGCGTTAGCGGGCCGGTCACAGGTGGGCAAGTGCCGGGCAGGGCGGCGCGCAATTGACGGGGCCGGGGCGCAGACCTAGGCTTTGCTTACAGGCAGTTGATCACGGCCATCAAGACCGGACGCGCCAAAAACGGGGGGACACATGGAGCGTCGCACATTTCTGAAGGCGGCAGGCTTGGCAGCGGCTAGTGGCGTGGCTGGTTCGACCGCTTCAGCACAATCCTCGCTGAAGTGGCAGCGCACGGCCAAGCCGGCGGATGTGGTGGTGATCGGCGCCGGCGCGTTCGGTGGGTGGACGGCGCTGCGGCTGCGCGAGATGGGCCATAGTGTCACGCTGGTTGATGCCTATGGGCCGGGCAATGCGCGGGCCACGTCGGGCGGGGAAACCCGGCAGATCCGGGTGGGCTATGGCGATCGAGAAGTCTATTCGCGCTGGGTGCTGCGCGGGATGGAGTTGTGGCGGGAGCGGGAACGCGAGTTCGGGTTGCCGCTGCTCTCGCTGGCGGGACGGCTGCAACTGGCGACCGATCTCAATGCCGGCCTGCGCGGCTCGCGCGATGTGTTCACGAAACTGAAGGTTGATCACGAACTGATGACGCCGGCCGACATGCGCCGCCGTTGGCCGCAGATGGAGCCGGGCGAGAACAATGTTGGCCTGTACGAACCGGGCGCCCTGATCGTGCGCGCACACCGGGCCTGCCTGGCCGTGGCGGAAGCGGCGGCGCGCAAGGGTGTGCAACTGGTGGCAGGCCGCGCTCAACCCGGGCAGGCCAGTGGCGGCGCCATGGCCAATCTGGCGCTGCAGGGCGGCGAGACGGTGAGCGGCGCGAAATATGTGTTTGCCTGCGGGCCGTGGCTGGGCCGGTTGTTCCCCGATCTGCTGGGCCAGAAACTGCAGACGCCGCGCCGCGAGGTCTATTTCTTTGGCGCGCCCGCCGGCGATGACCGTTATTCCTGCCCGAACCTGCCGGTGTTTTCGGAAGCCAGCCACTATGGTTTCCCCAACGTCGACGGCAAGGGCATCAAGGTCTGCCCGGTTGGCGGCGACACGATCATGGACCCTGACAATGATGATCGCATCGTCACACCGTTCCAGGTGCGCCGGTCGCGCGATTACATCGCCCGCCGTTTCCCGGGGCTGAAGGACCAGCCCATCGTTGAAACGCGGGTGTGCCAGCTGGAAAACAGCGTGGACGAGCATTTCATGATCCAGCGCCACCCGGGCTGGGACAATGTCTGGATCGCCGGCGGCGGTTCCGGCCACGGCTTCAAGCATGGCCCGGTGGTGGGCGA
>JAIXQM010000081.1 GCA_027485735.1 Sphingomonadales bacterium
CGCCATCATTGGCCTCTTTCAGGATATCGCCCAGCCAGACATTCTCCAGCGGTTCCACTTCCAGCACAAACCCCTGGTGCGGCGCATCTGGCGGGCACATCCGGCCCAGATCATGATCGTCGCCAATCTGCACCTGCAGCCCTTGCGGGACCACGATGGTCTTGGACGTGGCCGGCGTCAGCCACAATTTGCGGAAAGCGCGTTCCGGATTGTCGAGCGCTGCAAACACCGCATGGCGGCCATAGAGGCGCGGGAAGGGGCTTTTCTGGCGCATCTGGTTCTTGGGGTGGGGACTGCGGCCCATAATAATTATCCGGTGGCTGAAAAACCGCTGCCATAACGGCGAATGCGGTCGGATGCCATGGCCAATGCAGGGGAAAGCCCGACAGGTGGTGGAGGGGGTTGGATTTGAACCAACGTAGGGTGAAACCCGGCAGATTTACAGTCTGCTGCCATTGACCGCTCGGCCACCCCTCCACAGCCGCATCACACGGACCTGTCGGGAGGCGGCCTAGTGCGTCAGCGCCGCGCGCCTGTCAACGCCAGATTTCAACGCCCCTTTTGCGAATCCGGGTCGAGCGCGCGGGGCATCAGCCGCGATCGGGCACCACGCGGTCACGGCCCAGTCGCTTGGCGGTATACAACGCACCATCGGCCCGTTCGATCAACTGATCCGGCCCTTGCCCGGCGCGATGTTCGGCCACCCCGGCGGAGAAGCTGATGCGGCCCATGCTGCTGCCGTCCACGGCACTGCGCAGGACCTGCCCGGCCAGATCGGCGCGAATCCGGTCGATGCGCCCGGCGGCGGCCTGCACGGAGGTGGCCGGCATGACGCCCACGAATTCCTCGCCGCCCAGCCGCCCCACGAAGCCGCCGTCGGTCTCCAGCCGTTCCGCCAGATGGCTGGCCACGAACCGCAGCACATCATCGCCCATGGCGTGGCCAAAGCGATCGTTGAAGCGCTTGAAATGATCGATATCGACCACGGCCAGCGCCAACGGTCGGCCTGTGCTGATTGCGTCCGCCTGGGCCTTTTCCACCGCCGCCATCAACCCGCGCCGGTTGAACACGCCGGTCAGCGCGTCGGTCACGGCGGCCCGTTCGGCCTGGGTGAGGCGATCGGCGAGCGCCCGGCTTTCGGCAGCGGCCTGCTCCAGTTCATCGAGCAGGCGGCCGTTGGCGGCCTGCACGGTCGATGTGGCGGCGCTCAATTGTTCGAGCAGGCCAGCCAGTGCGGTGGCATCCATCGGCCCGGCCAGACGCTCGCCGCCATCGGCAATGGCGCGGCCATAATCTGCCAGATCGGTCTGGCCACTCTCGATGCGCTTGGTCAGGGCTTCGGCCTGGCCATGGGCCTGCGCAATCAACTGGTTGACCTGCGATTCGCTCATCTGGCCCAACAGTGTTTCGCGCAGGCTCATCACCGTGCCCAAGGTGAGCCCGTCGCCGGCCAGGGCCTTGTCGATGGCCAGGGACAGTTCGGCATCCTCGTCGCGCACGTAACGCCACAGCACGTCGTACACGGCGGGTTCCGGCGGCAGCCCGGTCTGGATCAGCAGCGTGCGGATCTGATCATACGAGGCCAGCGGGCCGGTGCCGGCGGTAAGGGCAACGTCGGGCGGCGTTGGCATCGCTGCCTGTGCCACCATCGGCCCCGGCTGATGCTTCATCTGATTGATCCTCCCGCGCTGATTGACCTGCACCGGAAACGGCGGCTGGGGCGGGGGGTTTAGGGTGAATGTGCCGTCAAGTGTGGTTGAGGGCGCGGCCGGCGGCGGAGCCGCCGAGTCCGCTTCGGGGGTGCGGAAGACAGAAGAAAGGAAGAGCGCGGCAAAGCCGCGCCGTCGAACGAGTCAAAAAGGGCGGGGCAGGCCCACCCTTTTTGCTCGCCGGCCGATCTTGCCGGAGTCGGTGGACAACGCTGCGCGTTGTTCACGCGCCCGGCTGCGATGGAGCGGGTAGCGGGAATCGAACCCGCATAGCCAGCTTGGAAGGCTGGAGCTTTACCACTAAGCTATACCCGCGTTGACTTGGCCAATAATCCAGCCACGCCGCTGCCGCAACCTCTTGCGGCACAGCCTCTTGCACCGGCCGGCCCGTCTCTTTATAGCCGCGCGTCTGCACACAGGAGTGTAGCTCAGTTGGTAGAGCATCGGTCTCCAAAACCGAGGGCCGGGGGTTCGAGCCCCTCCACTCCTGCCAGCAGCTCCGGGTTTTCGGCCACAAGCGGTTGAAAAACAGGGGCGTTGGGCCCACTTCGGGATATGCGGGCAGCGTCCATCCGGCCGGTAACGGGGTTTCCCGTACCGGTTATTGGCGTTGCAGGCGTCGGGCAATTGCGCCTGGGCGCCGCGTTGTGTGATTCGTGTTGAGCGGAACGGCAAAGGTGAACGGCGTGAGTGAGGCCAAGGCAGAAGTGGCGAAGAAGCCCCGGGTTTCCCCGGCGGAATTCGTGCGCCAGGTGCAGACCGAAACCCGCAAGATCGCCTGGCCCACCCTGCCCGACACGGTGCGCATGACGATCATGGTGCTGATCATGACCACCTTGCTGTCGGTTTTCTTCCTTGGCATCGACCAGATCCTTGGTCGTACTGTCAAATTCCTGCTCAGCCTCGCTGCCTGAGGAACCCTATGTCGCGCTGGTACATCATTCACGCCTATTCCGGTTTCGAGAACAAGGTAAAGGAATCGATCCTTTCCGAAGCCCGTCGCATGGGCCTTGAAGCCTTCATCGACGCCGTCGAGGTGCCGGCTGAGACCGTCACCGAGGTGTTCAAGGGCAAGAAGCGCCAGATCGAACGCAAATCGATGCCCGGTTATGTGCTGGCCAAGCTGGCGATGACCGACGACGTCTATCACCTCGTCAAGAACACGCCGAAGGTGACGGGTTTCCTGGGCCAGCAGAACAAGCCGCAACCGGTGAGCGAGGCGGAAGCCGCCCGCATGCTGAACACCAAGACCGAGGAAACCCCTGCGGCCAAGATCAAGAAGAAGGCCAATTTCGAGATCGGCGACAGCGTGCGCGTGCTCGATGGCCCATTTGCCAGTTTCAACGGCCTGGTCGAGGAAATCGACTACGATCATGGCCGCGTCAAGGTTTCGGTGTCGATCTTCGGCCGGGCAACCCCGGTCGAGCTCGGCTTCGAACAGGTGGAAAAGCAGAAGTAATTCAGCGCTTTCCATCGTCAGCGTGGGAGGCCGGTTGCCCCGGCCGCTAGCACCACACAACAAGGAGCGGCCACATGGCCAAGAAGATTACTGGTTATATCAAGTTGCAGGTGAAGGCGGGTTCCGCCAACCCCTCGCCGCCGATCGGTCCGGCACTGGGCCAGCGCGGCGTGAACATCATGGAATTCTGCAAGGCGTTCAACGCCAAGACCGAATCCCTGGAAAAGGGCACCCCGATCCCGACGGTCATCACCGTCTATGCCGATCGTTCGTTCAGCTTCATCACCAAGCTGCCGCCGGCCTCGTTCCTGCTCAAGCAGGCGGCTGGCCTCAAGTCGGGCGGCACCACGCCGGGCAAGGGCGCACCGGCTGCCAAGATCAAGCAGTCGCAGATTCGCGCCATCGCCGAGCAGAAGATGCCCGACCTGAACGCGAACAGCATCGAGATGGCGATGAAGACCATCGAAGGTTCGGCCCGCGCAATGGGCTTTGAAGTGGTGGAGGGCTGATCACATGGCTATGACGAAGAAGGCCAAGGCTCTGGCCACCGCGGTGAACCGCGACAAGCTGTATTCGATCGACGAAGCCATTGGCCTGGTGAAGAGCCTGGCCACCGCCAAGTTCGACGAGACCATCGAAGTCTCGCTGAACCTGGGCGTTGATCCCCGTCACGCCGATCAGATGGTGCGCGGCGTCGTCACCCTGCCCAAGGGCACCGGCAAGACCGTGCGCGTGGGCGTGTTCGCCCGCGGTGCCAAGGCTGATGAAGCCAAGGCCGCCGGCGCCGACGTGGTTGGCGCTGAAGACCTGCTGGAACTGGTGACCGGCGGCACGATCGATTTCGATCGCTGCATCGCCACGCCGGACATGATGGGTCTGGTTGGCCGTCTCGGCAAGGTGCTGGGCCCCAAGGGCCTGATGCCGAACCCGAAGCTGGGCACCGTGACCATGAACGTTGGTGAAGCCGTGAAGGCAGCCAAGGGTGGCCAGGTTGAATATCGCGTCGAAAAGGCCGGTATCATCCATGGCATCCTGGGCAAGGCCAGCTTCCCGCAGGACGATCTGCGCGCCAACTTCAACGCGCTGCTCGATGCCGTGATCAAGGCCAAGCCGACCGGCGCCAAGGGCAAGTATCTGCTCAAGGTTGCGGTCAGCTCGTCGATGGGCGCCGGCATCAAGGTCGATCCGTCGTCGACCGGCCAGTACGCCTGATCGCCAGCGATCACTGAAACAAAAAAGGGCTGGAGCGGGAGACTGCTCCGGCCCTTTTCCGTTCGGTCATTGCTTGACTCTGCTGGCGCTTCCCCCTATCGCGCCGCATCCGTTCCGGTCAGCAATGGCCGGGCGACCGTCCGAGATTGCAGGTGGTGTTTCACCTTAAGCCGTTTGGGCCTGCATGAGACGAGGTTGGTTTTCCCTGGTCGGGCCGCGTGCCTGATCCGGTCTGCGCTGGGTATCCCCGGTGTGGTGACGATCCTCTTCGGACGGGCCTGGTGCCCGCTCCTCCCCAGCGATGGTGATTGGCAGGCGCAAGGCTCATGAGCCGGCGCAGTGTCACGCTGCGTCATCACCGGCCCGCCGGGTCGTCGAAAGACGGTCTTGCGGGCATGAAACCAAGGAGTGAGCATGGATCGCGCCCAAAAAGCCGAAGCCGTCTCCAGCCTGGCCAAAACGTTGACCGAAACTTCGGTTATCGTGGTCGCGCGCAACCATGGCCTGACCGTTGCTCAGTCGAGCGACCTCAGGAACCGGATGCGCGCTGCCGGTGCCAGCTACAAGGTGACGAAAAACAGCCTCGCGCGCATTGCGCTCGAAGGCACGCCCTACCAGCCGATCGGTGATCTGCTGACCGGCCCGATCGGCCTTGCCACGTCCACCGACCCGGTGGCCGCTGCCAAGATCGCGGTGGAATTCGCCAAGACGACCGACAAGTTCGAGATCGTCGGCGGCGCCATGGGCAGCACTGTCCTCGACGTGAATGGCGTCAAGGCTCTTGCCGAACTGCCGTCGCTTGATGCGCTGCGCGCCAAGATCATTGGCCTGGTCAATGCACCGGCGACCAAGCTGGCCCAGCTGGCCAATGCGCCGGCTGCCAAGCTGGCTCGCGTCTTCTCGGCCTATGCCGAAAAAGATGCCGCCTGAGGCTTTCGAACACCAAAAACCAATCTGAAAACACTGGAGAAATACAATGGCTGACCTGAACTCGATCGTTGAACAGCTTTCCGCCCTGACCGTGCTGGAAGCCGCTGACCTCGCCAAGATGCTGGAAGAAAAGTGGGGCGTGTCCGCCGCTGCGGCCGTGGCCGTGGCCGCTGGTCCGGCTGCCGCTGCTGCTCCGGCTGCTGAAGAACAGACCGAATTTGACGTGATCCTCACCGGCGACGGTGGCAAGAAGATCAACGTCATCAAGGAAGTCCGCGCCATCACCGGCCTGGGCCTGACCGAAGCCAAGACCCTGGTGGAATCGGCTCCGAAGGCCGTCAAGGAAGCCGTGTCGAAGGCTGACGCCGAGAAGATCAAGAAGCAGCTCGAAGAAGCCGGCGCGACGGTGGAACTCAAGTAAGCTTCAACGCTTCATGCCGGCC
>JAIXQM010000111.1 GCA_027485735.1 Sphingomonadales bacterium
CTGCGATTGCGAATGCCTCGTTGTCGTTGGCATTTATGGTGTTTTGAACGGTTTTACGGCTCATTCAGGCCGGGCAAAAATATCGTCTTTGAACACACGTCGATTCTGGTTCGGCCCCATGCATCGCCCCGACAACGGGTTGAAGAAATGGTGGAGCCGCCGGGTACTGCCCCCGGGTCCGCTGCGTCTATTTCACGGCATCATTTATCGCCATATCCGGCAAGCCGGCATCACTTATGTAGGCGCTGCCCGGCGATTCCTCAAGTCTTGACGAAACGGCGATAGAGCGCCGGAAGCAGCAGCAGGGTGAGCAGGGTGGAGGAGAGGATGCCGCCGATCACCACGGTGGCGAGCGGGCGCTGCACCTCCGCCCCGGCGCCGGTCGCGATCGCCATCGGCAGGAAACCGATGCTGGCCACCAGGGCGGTGGAGATGACGGGCCGCAGCCGGTCCATCGCGCCCTCGCGCACCGCATCGTCCCTGGCCATGCCTTCGCCGCGCAGATGGTTGATGTGGTCAACCATCACCAGGCCGTTCAACATCGCGATTCCCGACAGCGCGATGAAGCCGATCGCCGCCGTGATGGAAAAGGGCATGGCCCGCACGGCCAGCGCAAACACGCCGCCCGTCACCGCCAGCGGGATGCCGGCAAACACGATCAGCGCCTGGGAGACGGAGCCCAGCGCGCCATAGACCAGCACGAGGATCAGCAGCAGACACGCCGGCACCAGCACCGCAAGCCGCGCCTTGGCCTCCTGCAACTGCTTGAACTGGCCGCCATATTCGATGCGATATCCTTCGGGCAGTGCCACCGCCTTTGCTATCTCGGCCTTGGCGTGGGCGACATAGCCCTCGATATCGCTGCCCGAAAGATTAACCAGCAGCGCCGCGCGCTTCTGGCCATTGTCGCGGCGCACCGGCTCCACCGCCAGCACTTCCTCAAGCTTTGCCACCCGGCCCAGCGGCACCAGCCCGGCCTGCCCGACCCTGAGCGGCAGCGCCCGGATGGTATCGAGATCGGCGCGGCTGGGATCGGGCAGGCGCACCACAATGCCGTGGCGGCGGATGCCTTCCAATATGGCTCCCACTTCCTGTCCCGCCAGCGCGGTGCTGATGGCACGGTTGACCTCGTCCGCCCCCAGCCCCAGCCGCACCAGCGCGTCATGATCAACCCGCACCACCAGGCTGGGGGTGCGGCCATCCACTTCATATTCGGCCTGTGCCGTGCCGGGGAGACGTTTCAGCACGTTCAGCACTTGCCCGCCCAATTGTTCCAGCCGGTCATTGTCGTCGCCGAAAACCTTTACCGACAGATCGGCGCGCGTGCCTTCCAGCATTTCGTTGAAACGCATCTCGATCGGCTGGCCGCGCAGGAAGCTCTGATCGGCAAACTGGCGTCGGGCTTCGGCTTCGATGGCATCCTGCAACGCGACCTTGCTCTGCGGGCCATCGGCCGGCCATTCGCTCAGCGGCTTGTAGCTGACATAGAGATCATTCTCGTTCGGCGGCATCGGATCAGTGGCCACCGCCGAGGTGCCGATGCGCGAAAACACGGCAGTGATCTGCGGGAATTTCTGCAGCAGCGATTTTTCCAGCGCGATCTCCAGCGCCAGGCTCTTCTCCAGGCTCATATCCACCGGCTTGTAGACCATGGTGGTGATCGAGCCTTCGTCCAGCCGCGGCGTGAACTGGGTGCCAAGCCGGGTGAACAGCAGCCCGGCCGCACCCACCGCCAGCAGCGCCGGCAACAAGGCCAGCAACGGCCGCGCCAGCGTCGCATCCAGCACCGGGCGATAGGCGCGTTCCAACGCCGCCACCAGCCGGGTCGGCTCGTCACTGGCGCCGGCCTTCAGCCAATAGGATGCCAGCGCCGGCACCAGCGTCACACTCACCAGCAGCGCTGCCGACAGCGCCAGCATCACCGTGATCGCCATCGGCCGGAACAATTTGCCTTCCACCCCGCCCAGCGCCAGCACCGGCACATAGACCAGCGTGATGATCGCCACGCCAAAGGCCACCGGCCGCGCGACCTGCCCCATGGCTTCGGAAATCACCGCGCGGCGACCGGTATCGGTGAGAGGATGGCCCAGCCGGGCCTGTTCCGCCCCCAGCCGGCGCAGGGCATTTTCCACCGCCACAATCGCCCCATCGACGACCAGCCCGAAATCGAGCGCACCCAGGCTCATCAAATTGCCGCTGATATCGAGCCGCACCATGCCAATGCTGGCCAGCAGGAAGGCCACCGGAATCACCGCCGCCACGATCAGCGCGGCGCGCCACTGGCCCAGTGCCAGAATCAGTACGAACGCCACCAGCAAGGCGCCCTCGGAAAGATTGCTGCGCACGGTGGCGACAGTGCGCTCGACAATGTCGGCACGGTCATAGCGCACCTTGATCACCATGCCCTTGGGCAAGGCCGCCTGCACCTCGGACAGATGTTCGTCCACCCGCCGGGCGACCTCGCGGCTGTTCTGGCCGGTGAGCATCATGATGGTGCCCATCACGGTCTGCTGGCCGTTCACGGTGGCCGCGCCCGCGCGCAGCATGTGGCCAACGCGCACGGTGGCAAGATCAGCCACAGTCAGCGGCCGCACGCCGCCGGCGAACTTCACCGGCAGCGCGCCGATGGCTTCGGGCTGCATCACCTTGGCATCGGTGCGCACCACCAGCCGGCGGCCGTTCTGCGAGATGGCGCCGCCGCCGGCATTGTCGGCATAGGCGGCCACCGCCGCGGCGAGTTCCGCCGGAGTCACCCCGGCGGCGGCCAGCTTTGCCAGGTCCGGCTCGATCACATATTGGCGTTCCAGCCCACCGATGCTGTTCACTTCGGCGACGCCGGCGACCTGTCGCAGCATGGGGATAACGACATATTCCTGGGTTTCGGCCAGGGCCATCAGATGTTCGTCTTGGGTGCTGGCCGGTTGCAGGCCAGCGTGATGCGGCTCGGCGTGCGGCGGGTGATCCCATTCCAGCGTATAATAGAGAATCTCGCCCAGCCCGGTGGTGATCGGTGCCAGTTGCGGCGCCGAACCGGGTGGCAGTGTCGCCATCGCGGTCGCCAGCCGTTCCGTCACCACCTGGCGAGCGCGCATCACATCGGTGCCGTCTTCATACAGCAATGTCACCTGCGACAGGCCCGAACGGGTGAGCGAGCGGAAACCGACAAGTCCGGGCTGGCCGCCCATCAGCCGCTCGATCGGCACCGTCACCCGCGTCTCGATCTCCTCGCCAGCGAGGCCCGGCACGGCGGTGTTCACCTGCACCTGCACGCCCGTGACGTCGGGAATGGCGTCAATCGGCAGGGTGACGAGGTGATAGAGGCCGATGGCCGCCGCGATCAGCGCCGCGATCAGCACGCCGCCGCGATGGCGGGCGCTGGCCGAAATCAGGGTGGCGATCACGGCTGTTCGCCGCCCCCGGTGAGGATGCGGATATTCTCCCGCGCTTCCCACAGGCCGGCGCGCGTCTCGAGCACCGCCGTTTGCGCATCCAGCCAGCCAGTTTGCATTTGGACATAAATGGCCAGCGGCACCGCACCCAGGCGATAGGCGCGGTCGGCTTCGGCGGCGACTTCGGCGAAGTGCTGCGGCGCATCCCCCGGCCACTTCGCCAGTGCCTCCGACCGTGCGCGATAGAGGGCGGTATCGGCATGCAGGCTGGCCAGCAGGCGCCGCCGAGTCGCGATCAGCGCCGCCTCACCCTGTGCGGCGCGCGATTCGGCGGCCGCAACATCGCCTTCCTGCCGGTTCCACAGCGGGATGGTGGTCTGGGCGCGCACGCCGGCAATGGTGTCGCGCACATCGCCGCGTTCCCGCGTGAGATAGGGCCCGATCGTGATGGCGCCAACCCGGCTCTTTTCGGCCAACCGCGCCGCCAGCCCCTGCTGGCCCAGTTGCGCCTTCAGGGCGAGCAATTCGAAATTGCCGCCTTCCAGCCGATCGGCCAGCACCGTCACATCCGGCAACGGCGGCGGTGCCGACGGCGGACGCAGGATGCGCACCCGCGCCGGGAAGGGCTGGCCGCGCAGGCCATTCAGTTCATAGAGCGCTGCGTTGTAAGCGGCTTGCGCCTCGGCCGCGATGCGTTCGGCGTTGATGGCTGACGCTTCCAGCACGGCGGCTTCCAGGCGCGGCGCCGGCCCGGCCGGATCGCGTGCCACCAGTACCGCGGCCAGGCTGCGCATGCGGGCCGCCACAGCGGCAGCGGCATCGGCGCGTTCACCGGCGGCAAACAGGCGATACCCCAGGCTGCGGGCGCGGCCGGCCAGCGTGGCATCAAATTGTGCCAGCCCCAGCCGCGCCAGCGTCACATTGCCTTGCGCAATCGCCTTCCTGAGCGGGATGCGGCCATTGAACTCGATCGGCTGCAGGATCGACACGGCAAAGGCAGGGCCGTCACCCAGACGCTGGCCATTGAGCGGGCTGTCGGTGCGCTTCTCGCCGAAATCGACGCTGATCTCCGGATCTGCCAGCCGGCCAGCCGCTGCGACACCGGTCTGCGCCAGGCTGATCTGCCGGGCAAGAAACTGGCGCTCAGGATTGCCGGCGACCACCTCCGCGGCCAGCGCGTCGATGGAAAGCGCGGATTGCGCTGCGACGGGGGCCGCCACTGCCATGGCGGCGAAAAGGCAAATCGCACGGATCATGCCGATCCGCGTAACGCGTTTGCGAGAAAAGAAAACCCGTTATCTTACGGGTGTTTAGTTGCGATTAGGTCGCGATAGCGGCTGAGCACGGCGCCATTGATGGCGTCCCAGTCAAAAGCCTGTGCGGCGGCCAGACCAGCCTTGCCATGGCCGGCGCGCAGCAGCGGATCGGTGCAGTAACGCTGCAGAGCATCAGCATAGCCAGTGATGTCCCCCGGCGTCACCAGCGCGCCGGTGGTGCCATCGGTGACCAGACATTCGTTGCCGCTGGCCCGCGCCGCCACCACCGGAATGCCGCTGGCCATGGCTTCCAAGTTGATATTGCCGAAGGTTTCGGTGGTCGACGGGTTGAGCAGCATGTCCATGCTGGCATAGGCTCGCGCCAGGTTGGTGCCATCAAGGAAGCCGGTGAAGATGGCATCAGGCGCCAGCGCTTCGAACCGTTCCCGCGCCGGGCCATCGCCCACCACCACCAGCCTGTGCGGCACAGCGCGCTGCTTGAGTTCGGCCACCGCTGCGGCCATGGTTTCCAGTCCCTTTTCCAGCACCAGTCGGCCGACGAAGCCGATCACCGGCTCGCTGTCGCCGATGCCCAGCGACCAGCGCCATTCCGACGAGCGGCGTTGCGGATTGAAGCGCGCCTTGTCCACACCCCGGCTCCAAACCGCAGGTTCATTGGCGATGATGCGCGCATCCCGCATCATCTCGCCAAAGCCGGGCGTGGTGACGAACACTTCATCCAGCCCGGCATAGAAACGGCGCAGCATCATTTCCATCAGCGGCCGGGCAAAGCCGAAACCATAATATTCAAGATAGGTTTCAAACCGGGTGTGGATGGAGGCCACCACCGGCACCTTCAATTCGCGCGCCAGTCGCTTGAGCGCATGGGCCGCGGGATCGGGGGCGGAAAGATGGATGATATCGGGCGCGAAATCGCGGATCTCGCGCTTCAGCCGATCGGGCACGCCAAGCGCCACCCGATATTCGTCGCGCCCAGGGATCGACAAGCTGGGCACCGAAACCAGCGTGCCGGCCGGTTCGAACGCCGGCGTATCGCTGGTTGGGGAATAGACCCGCACATTGCAGCCCTGCCGTTCGAGAAAGGCCACCAGGCGATTGAGCGCCTG
Organism: Sphingomonadales bacterium; assembly: GCA_027485735.1. Taxonomy (GTDB): domain Bacteria; phylum Pseudomonadota; class Alphaproteobacteria; order Sphingomonadales; family Sphingomonadaceae; genus Sandarakinorhabdus. The sequence goes on from JAIXQM010000111.1 coordinate 5,773, forward strand.
GTTCGCCCCGTCGCGCACGTAATTATAGTTGCCCGAATAGAGCACGATCCGCAGCGGGCGGGCGGGCGCCGACGCAGGCACGGTTTCAAACACTTCGGGCATCTTGAAGGCGGTGGCCACGATCATTTCCCTTATTCACTCGCTCAATCGCATGCCATTGTGGCCAAGACGGGGCAGAGTAAGGGCAGGTCGGCCCAGATCGGGCCAGAACCGAAAAAGCGCCGCCCGGATGGCCGGGCGGCGCCTTTGCGAATTGCGGTTTCCCGCGATCAGGCGGCAGTGGCAGCCCGGCGGCGACGGGCCACGGCGCCAACCAGGCCGAAGCCGGCGATCAGCATCGCCCAGCTGGCCGGTTCCGGCACCACAGCACCGCCCGAGTTGGTGAACACCAGCTTTTCATAGGCGGACGAGTCGTTGAGGCCCTGGATATCGTTGATGCGATAGCCACCGGTGAAGGTGAGTGTGTGGATGCACAGACGGCCGATGCCGCTGGCGGTATCGCACTCGTTCTTGTTCGGCGTCTCGCCTGCCGGAACAAAGCCGAATGACCAATTGTCCGCATTGTACCAGCCGGTACCATTGGCGATGTTGGTGGTGCCGTTATTCGCTGCGCCCGTGTTGAACAGCACATCGGTCTTCAGGGCCTGGGCCAGCACCAGCAGCGTGCCCGAGCCCGTCTCCCGGCCGGCCACCAGCAGGCGGTCGCCGGCGCAATCAGACAGGGCGACCGAGGCGCTGCTGCCAAAGATCGTCGCCATGGTGGCGGAATAGCACAGCGACCAACCACCGCCGGTGACGGTGCCCACCGCCACGTTGAGCTGCGGCCCGACCGGCAGATAGGTCGCGGCGGCGGCCGGCGAAGCGGCCAGTGCGGCGGCAATGACGAATGTCCGGATCATTTCATTTCCCCTTCTTCAACAA